>JAPLHI010000107.1 GCA_026389695.1 Chloroflexota bacterium | reverse complement strand
AGAACGCGAAGCCTATGGGGATAGAATAGACAAGGCAGAGAAAGGGCAGCATCAACCAGCCATAAAAACCACTTCTATCGGCTTTTGGGGGCATTGCTTGATTCTCCTTATGTGAATTAGATGCAATTAGGCTTAATTTGCAATTATATCACTGCCTTAAATAATTGAATAATTTCCCTGCATGATACTGTCATTAATAGTTGCGCAAAAGCGCAAGTGCAGAATAAGCATTACGGCGGATGGCGCTATTTACAATGAATGGTAAATTTTAGTCAACCTGGACAAGAAGAAGGTGACAGGAGGAAAAGAAAATGGCAAACACAATAGAAAAGATCGAAACCAATCCGGAAGTCAAAGAGGAAAAAGGATTCCAGTTCTGGACAGGGAAGAGCCCTTGCTGGGAACTATCACATTGCACGAATATGGTAAAAGCCGAATGCCCGGCTTTCAAATACCAGTTTCTTCCCTGCTGGGAAATAGAAGGAACCTACTGCAAGCTGGATGACTATGGCGCGGACGGAAAGGATACCAGCATTTGCGAGATCTGCAGAGTATATAAAACCTACGGTGAAGGCAAACCCATACAATTAAAATTACTCGGCAGAGGAATTAATGCCTCACTTAAACAGCTTGAGCAAGTAGCTGCCCGCTAACTTCAAAAGTAATAGCAGTAATTCAAACTTCCCCCTCCTGGACAGGAGGGGGAAGTTTTTATGTGCTACGAATTTTGGCTGATTATTATATGCGCTTTTGCGCAAAATTGAATTAAGCGTTAAAGCGGATGGCGGTTAATAATGCGTATGGTAAAGTTTAGATCAAAAGAAAAGTAAATAACCCGAATAAATAAGGAGGAACATAAAATGGCTGAGACAAAAGTAAGAGTAAAGAAAGAGGTAGAGGTTAAAGAAGAGCGCGGCGTAAATTTCTGGACTGATAAGGTGGCATGCTGGGAGCTTGCCAATTGTCCTGAGATGATAAAGAACGAGTGCCCGGTTACCAAATACCAGTTCCTGCCCTGCTGGGAAATTGAAGGAACTTATTGCAAACTGGATGACAAAGGTGCTACCGGCAAAGACACCAGCATCTGCGAGACCTGCAGGACCTACAAGAAATATGGCAATTGCCAACCAATCGTGCTCAAGCTCTTCGGTAAGGGGATTGATACTCACCTCAGGGAACTTGATAAAGTAACAAAGTAAAAAAGTCGAGTTTCAAAAGAGGGCTGGCTTTCAAAGCCAGCCCTCTTTTATTGCTAAGGTGCTGTGTTATATTTTGCCCCGGCCAGATAATCCTTCAATTCTTTAAGATTAACTATATCGTCGCGGTTATAACGTAATAAAAGTTCCAGTGCATTAAGATTATTAGTTTGCTTGTATTGCTCCCAGAGCAGTATAGCATCCAAACCTGTCAGCCCATCCGTTTCCCTGCTTATACCCAACCTTCTTAAGACCTTTTTTAGGCCACCCCTGAGGTCATTCTTCCAGCAATCGAACATAAGATCGGTGTGGTCATGCATGAGGCTCAAGTCCGGGCCCAAGTGGGTGCGTATAAACGGCAGATCGAACCTTTCCCCGTTGTAAGTATATAGTTTCTCCGTTCCTTCCAGGGTTTTTAGAAGGTTTTTGGTAGTAAGTTTTTCGTCAAAGAGCTGAATCACATGGCCATCGCATTCATTGCAACAATAGATACCGACTACTGTAATCCTATCCTGGTAGGCATATAAACCGGTAGTTTCTATGTCCAGGTAAGCTTCAGGAAACCCTTTCATACCTTCTAATAATAATGCAGGTTATTTGATAACCGTCACGCATGTATATTTTTAAAATATATGACCATCATGCCGAGCCCTAAAAATATAGAACCAAGGATACTGAACAGGCCGATAAAGGGTAACAGGTCCACCGCAAATATTACCAGCAGACCAAGGGTAAGTGATCCAATAAGATTTCCTGTGGATGCACTTTCCGCGGGTTTTTTAAGTATCCATATGCCCAGGAAAAGAGCTACCAGAATGGTGCTCAGGTAAATTGCCATTAAATAAAGGGCCAGAGCAGCAAGGCCGAGCGGTATACCCACGATTAAGAAACATAAAATAGCTATTGCAACAGGCACTAAAAAGAATTTGAATGCTCCCCAGCCGAGGCATTGCCAGGGCTTGTCCTTTAGTGCCTGCATAAGGCCAGGTATGTGTTTTTTGGCAAGCAGTATGAATATAATGCCTGTCATTAAAACCATAGCATACTTAGCAAGGATGCAGGCAATGATAAAAATGACGGGGAAACTAAAAAACGCCGAGATGATACCATCAATAAACGCACCTATGGATGCAGGACACGTATTTTCCGGAAGGGTAGTTGTGGTAGCAGGCTGGCAGCAAAATCCACCACTTTCTTTCTTTTCAGGTAGTTTGTGTGTAATCTCTCCTGATACACGGGCACCCGGGCGCAGTTCTACATCTTTTTCCGACCTGTAAATCAAGTTGCCCACAATGTCGGCTGAAGGTTCCAGCTTCAGCTCTCCCACTTCCGCATCCACAAAACCACCTACGCTTGAATCGATGACGATTTTCCCGGCTGTCGCCTTTATGTTTCTGCTAATTGGGCCGTTAACATTTAATGCGCCCCCGGTCAGGAGCAGATCGCGGCCCACTGCGCCTCCTGGTGAAATGCTAACAAGCGCACTGAAGGCTACAAGATCCTTCTGTATACTTCCGCTGACTGTAACTGTTGAACCCGCAACGCGAACGGAGTCACTAACCTGCCCTTTAATTACTATTGTCTCACCGGCTGCTATTATGTCTCCATTTATCGCGCCGTTAATAGTGATTTTATTTGCGAAAGCGATGAGGTCGCCATTTACAGTGCCGTCTATAATTATCTCAGAACCAGTCAGATATAGGTCATCATTTATCGTTTCATCGGATTTTATGACTACATTTACTCCCGTGCGTGTTTCAGCAGCACTCACAGGTGCGGCAAAGAAGGTGGCTATTAGCAGTAATACTATGAAAAGCGTCAGAAATCTAATCGTCTTTGCTATCATGGCTAACCTCCTCGGAGCGGAGTAGTCTCTATTACCAATTGTTGCATAATGACTCGAGGCTGTTCAAATTCGGCGGACGTTTGATCTGGCCCTCTACACGTTATCAAACGTTCTGGGATTTTCTGCGCAGCCAGACTGCAGTCAACTTGGCTATGAATAGCAATGCCCAGGTTGAAAGATAGATGAACACCAGCAATGCGATAATTGTGCCGATTGATCCATAGACAAGATTATAAGTACTGAAATTTTTCACGTACCATAAAAAGCCAAATCTAATCAGCTCAAAACCAATTGCAGCTACGAGCGCTCCGGGCCAGATATCTCTCCACCTTGGCCGTCGGCTGGGCACAAATTTGTATAGCAGCAGGATGACTAAAAAGGCCAGGCCTGCGCTCAGAAACGCGAATGTAACCCTGGAAAATAAACCGCTGTACAGGAACCTGACCATGCTATGTTGTACGTTGACCTCGTGTATAAAACTGACAAAAGTAGTGATCCAGGCGAATGCCATGAAAGCAATGAATGCACATATCATCATTACCAGGTTGATTATCTGTCCTTTGAAAAAGCTATGAGGTTGCTCAACTCCCCATGCCGTATTCAGCGACCTTCTCAGAGCATCGAAAAAGGAGGTAGCTCCCCAGACCAATCCTATCAGGGCGAAGAATCCGACGGCAGCACGTGCATTAACCAATCCATTTAAAGTATTGGCTATCATATTTCTGGCCACAGGTATCAAGTTAGCAATTGCATTGATTACCTCGGTTTCAAAAGAAGAAGACTCCATGAAAAATCCGGCAATTGATATGATGGCAAGGGCGAACGGGAATAATGAGAAGAGCAGATTATAGGATACCGCTGCCGCCAGGAGGATCCCGTTATTAGCGTTGAACTCTTTGAACGAGTCAATTAAAACCGATATTAATTTATTACGTTTAATTATTTCCACTATATTCATTTTTTAATGCTCCTCAGGCATGTTTGTGCGGCATGAAATCCGCACATACCGTGGACTCCTGCACCGGGTGGTGTTGATGCCGAACAGAGATAAACACCATCCACGGGTATGGAATAGGGTACAAGTTTGCAGGTCGGCCTGCAAAACATCTGTTTTAAAGTCTGCGCGCCGCCGACAATATCTCCCCCAACGAGGTTTGGATTTTCCTGTTGGAGACTTATCGGAGTAGATATTGAACGAGCGAGGACTAATTCATGAAAGCCGGGTGCAAAGCGTTCGACCTGGTGTTCGATACGGTCGGTCATATCAATATTGCATCCGTTTGGCACATGGCAGTAAGCCCAGGCAGTATGTTTACCGTCAGACGCACGTGTCGGATCAAATAAACTGGGTTGTGCCAGTATCACGAATGGCCTTTCCACAATCCTGCCCTGCCAGGTGTTAAGCTCGGCATCAACAATTTCTTCAAATGTGCCGCCGAGGTGCACTGTGCCTGACCGTAAACATTCCTGTGCTTTCCACGGGATTGGGCCGGATAGGGCCCAATCGATTTTGAATATACCGGGGCCGTATTGATAGCGCATAACCGCTTTGCAGTAGTTCGGGGGTAATCTTTCTCTATAGATTTTCACGACTTGGTCAGGTGACGTGTCAAGCAATGTTAACCTGGCGCGCGGGAGGTCAGATAGTGAGGTAACCATTTTACCTGTGACAATCTTACCTCCCAGTGATTCAAAATATTTTACAAGTGCGGCTGTGATGCTGCCGGCCCCTCCACGTGGTATCGGCCACCCGACAGTATGTCCGGCTGTACAAAGGACAATACCAATGGCGGCGCTGGGTATATTACCAAGGGGGATTACCGAATGCGCTGCCAGTCCGGCAAAAAATCCCCTGGCCCTCCTCCCCTTAAAATTCTTGTCAATAAGACCGGCGGCTGAATTAAGCGCCTTAAGTCCGAAGCTGGTGGTAACAAGAGGATGATGCAGAGATCTTAGAGTGCCCAGCAGGTCGGCCTCCAGCTTTTTCCAAACGTCGGCAACAGGTTTAATCAAGTCGTAATACGCCTTAGCATCATCGCCGAGAGTTGTCCCCGTTGCTTGAAACGAGCTTTCCAGCACGGCTGCAGTGCCATCATCGAACGGATGTGACAGCGAAGCCGGTGGATAAATCCACTGCAATCCATAATCTTTAAGAGGTAAAGAGGAAAAGAATGACGATGCCACAGCCATGGGGTATACAGCAGCACCTGTGTCATGAATGAAACCCGGGAGTGTAATCTCTGCCGAACGTACACCTCCACCCGCAGAGTTGCTCTTCTCGTAAATGACTGTACTAAGTCCGTGTTGGGCTAATGTAATAGCAGCGGCAAGTCCATTTGGCCCCGATCCTACTACTACTGAATCGAAGTCGTATGGTCCGGATCTCATCATTGAGTCTGCGGATTTCATTTTTGGGAACCACGAAACGGGTGTGAAATAGCGTAAAGCATGCTGGATATCTGGGCGTTCTGAAATATATTGAATAACCTTGACCACTGAAGCAAGTAGTCCAGGCATTGCTTATTAAACTGTACCATGGCGCTACTCCCGACATGTTTGGCAAGAGATTCGAGCACGTGAGTCCAGATTTGTTGCTGGAGACTGGAACCGGCCAGGCGAAAAGCAACTTCATAAACCGGGTCACTGGCACGTGCCAGGCCTTGAATCTGCATCATGGTGCTGCCGTTCTCCCGGAAAGCTGTAAAGGTAACCCACCCTGCTTCCGGATGCCCCTGTGGTGTAATAAATGTGAAGGAATGCTCATCCGCATAAAGAACCAACACACCGGTTGCTATCTGGCCGCCCGGAGTGGAGGCATTTATTAGTATTATTTCTCCCGGCTTGATGCCCTTTTCAGAGGGATAAAAGCGGTTCTGTGACGGCTGAAAGCCGGGAAAGTTGGTTTTCATGATCTCAATTATCTGTTCCGGCGATAGCTTAACATCTATCAGATGGAGTTTATAGGTCTTCTCCCAGAGCTGACCAAATCCTTGAATTGGACCTGCTGCCCTACGTCCCCCTACGTTAAGGTTGATAATCCCGGTAGGCATACCGGAAACCCGCAGCTTTTTTATATAGGGTGACCAGCAGTTTAAATTGGCTGGTGCGGACTCTCCTGCTTTTCCCATGTGTCCCTGAATTTGGGCAATTATACCTTTGTCCTTTATATTTGCAGCTTCGATAATTTCCTGGATTGTTGTGCATATACTGAAGCCCTGATCGAGGCTGGTCAGATGGAATAATTCTATATAGGCTTGCTTCAGTCCGAATGCATATAACCTCTTACGCGGTTTACGTGCTCTGGCGTGAAATTTGACCAGCACGTTTATGCCGGTATTTTCAATTTGCTCAGTGTTGCTGAAATCAAGGATGAAGTTATCAAAAGCCCCTGATTCAGACGAATAACAGAGCTTCAGGAGTTCGTTTTCCGATGACGAATTGAAATTGCTGTCGAGACTGACTATTATAGTCTTCTGCCCTGCTTGAGTGGCTTTCATTTCCCCCTCCTTATATCATGGAGGAATACTTACGGATGTGAGCATTATATTACCAGATTTCATCTGATTCAATGACAGTAACACCAAAAAGCAACTTTTGAAGTAGAATATCAGTAAAGATACTTTTTAAATCAGGAGAAAAATGGAAAAGCAGGATGATACTGGAAAGAAAAGCGCTGCAGAGAATTTCAGCGAGATGTTTGATGCATTTGGCAATGCGATGGGTCAAATATTCAATGATCCCAAACTAAAAGATAAAGTCAAAGAACTGGGGAAGACTGCTAAAGAGTCAGCGGATACGCTGGGAGAGAGATTCAAGGACGAAGAAGTTAGGGAAAAATTCAGGGAAGCAGGTAAAGCTGCACAGGCGTTTGGTAAAAATATTACTGACTTTTTTACGGATGATAAGGGAAAACCAGCTGACGAAAAGAAAGAATAACTAACCTCTCGATATTTTGAAGCTAGCCTTAGAGACTGATCTGTTCAGGATTCAATGTTTTTAACGGTGTTCTTATGCTGCATCTGGGCATAAGTCATCACTGCCGCCACGGCTGCCGCTCGCTTGCTATCATCGAATACCTGCGATAACTTCTCTTCCAGCGGGGTCTCACGTGCCATAATAGCCTGCATATCGTCCAATAGAGTGGTCTCCTGTGAAATAAAATGGGTACCAAGATCGCCACTCTGGAAACGCTTATTTTCCATGACTGCTTTATGGAAGGGGATATTGGTTTTAACACCGACTATTACGTATTCATAAAGCGCACGGCGCATCCTTTGTATGGCTTCATCGCGGGTACGCCCCCAGGCAACCAGCTTTGATATCATGGGATCATACATCGGTGATATGGTGTACCTGGTGTGCACACCGCTATCCACACGTATGCCTACACCGCCTGGAGAGCGATAGCCGCGCAGCTTGCCGGGTGAAGGGGCGAAATTATTTTGCGGGTCTTCGGCATTAATGCGGCACTCAATAGCCCAGCCGTTCATTTTGATATCTTTCTGCTTTATATTTAGGCGTTCCCCTGATGCTATCAGAAGCTGTTCCTTCACAATGTCGATTCCTGTAACCATCTCAGTTACCGGATGCTCGACCTGTATACGAGTGTTCATCTCCATAAAATAGAATTCGCCGTTGGAAAAGATAAATTCTATTGTGCCGGCACTCTCGTATTTAATCTGCTTTGCCGCTTTAACGGCTACGTTGCCCATACGCTTGCGCAACTCGGGGGTTAATGCTGGGGATGGTGCCTCTTCTATCAGCTTTTGATGTCTGCGCTGTATGGAGCATTCGCGTTCGCCCAGGTGTATTACATTACCGCGGCCATCTGCAAGCACCTGGAACTCTATATGACGTGGATGCTCGATATATTTCTCGATATAAATTTCGGGCATACCGAAGGTGCTGGCTGCGATCTTGCTGGACATCTCCAGCCCTTTCTTAAGGTTAGACTCATCATGTACAATGGTCATGCCTATGCCACCGCCTCCGCCGGAGGGTTTTATGATTACGGGATAGCCTATATCTCTGGCTATCTTACGTGCTTCCTCGAAATGACTGACCTTATCCTTTGTGCCCGGTGTGATGGGAACATTTGCTCTGGCCATCTCCTGCCTGGCTGCGATCTTGTTGCCCATCAGCTCTATAACCTTGCTGGAAGGGCCGATGAATTTTATCCCTTCACGCTCACAGGAATAAGCGAAATTAGGATTTTCTGCCAGGAAGCCGTAACCCGGATGTATTCCTTCTGCGCCGCTTTCTCTGGCAACAGCGATTATTTTCTTTATATTCAGGTAGCTTTCTATAGCTGGAGGAGCTCCGATGCAGTAAGCTTCATCCGCATACTTGGTAAAAATAGCGTCTTTATCGGCTTCGGAATAGACAGCTACAGTACGTATGCCCAGCTCTCGACAGGCACGCATCACCCGTATGGCTATTTCACTGCGGTTGGCAACCAGAACCTTTTTCAACATATCATTCAATCACCAGCAAGACATCGTCCTTGTTGACTATCTCCCCGTTGAAAGCGAAGATCTGCTTCACCGTACCGCTCACTGGACTGTGCACGTCATTCTGCATTTTCATAGCTTCGGTGACTACTACCGTGTCACCTTCCTTCACCTTGTCACCTACCTTGACTTTAACAGTCAATACCATACCCTGCATAGGTGCCAACACCGCGCCCTTGGGGATTTCCTTGGGTTTGCTCTTCTTCTCAACTGCCATCGTATCGCTGATGACCGGCGTGATTTTAACGTTAAAAACTTCACCATCAACGTCTACACTGAACGCGGTGGGCACATCCATACTCGATTGACCCGTTGCAACAGCAGGCATTGGATTGGCGATAACTTCTTCTTTTAGTTCTCCCCGGAGGAATTTAACTGCTACCTGAGGGTAAAGAGCATAGGTAATCAGGTCTTCCTCTTTATGTAAAATTCCGAGCTTATGGCTTTCGTCCTTCATTTTCTTAAGCTCCGGTTCAATGTGTTCTCCGGGGCGGCCTGTGATGACGGGCGAATCTCCTATTATAGATTTGCGAATTTCCTCATTAAGATCACCGGGCGGCCTTCCGTAATAGCCCAGTAAATAGTCTTTCACTTCCTTGGTTACTTTCTTATATCGTTCCCCGTTGAGCACATTCAACACGGCCTGTATGCCTACTATCTGGCTGGTAGGGGTAACCAGCGGGGGATATCCCAGGTCCGCTCTAACTCGCGGTATTTCCTCCAATACAGCCCCAAGCTTATCCAGAGCATTCTGCTCCCTGAGCTGGCTGATGAGATTGGAATACATACCGCCGGGTATCTGATGCAGCAGCACGTTAACGCTGGGCCTAGTGGCATCGGCGGTAAACAGGATGCGATATTTATTAACCATAGCAGCGAAATCCTCACCGATTTCGTAAAGGAGTTCAAGGTCGAGCCCGCAATCGTAAGGCGTGTTCTGGAAAGCTGCTACGACGCTTTCTGTAGGCGGCTGGGAAGTCCCCCATGCAAAGGGTGAAAAAGCCGTATCAAGTATATCGACACCTGCTTCCGCTGCTGCCTGATAGCTCATTGGCGCCATGCCGCTGGAACAGTGAGAGTGCAGGTCGACAGGCACTTTAATCCTGGATTTGATAGCCTTCACGAGGGCGGACGTTTCGGGAGGTGAGATAAGCCCTGCCATATCTTTGATACAAATAGAATCACAGCCGAGATCCTCGAGCTTGTGTGCCATATTGGCAAATCCCTCAACCGTATGCACGGGACTTATGGTGTAGCATATCGTCCCCTGAATATGGACCTTATATTTTTTACACTCATGGATGGCAAGTTCCATATTCCTGAGGTCATTCAGTGCATCAAAGATGCGGAATACATCAACGCCGTTTTTAACTGCCAGGCGGATGAACTCTTTAACTACATCATCGGGATAATGACGATACCCCACGAGGTTTTGACCGCGGAGTAACATTTGCAGCGGCGTATTTTTAACTTTGCTGCGTATATCCCGCAAACGTTCCCAGGGGTCTTCATTGAGATAACGAATACAGGTATCGAAGGTGGCGCCGCCCCACATCTCAAGGGAGAAGAAGCCAACCTTGTCCATCTTCTCCACAACAGAGAGCATATCACGGGTTCTCATCCTGGTGGCGATGAGTGATTGGTGTGCGTCGCGCAGTGTTGTATCTGTAATTTTAATAGTCATTACCAGCCTCTTTAATATTGCTTGTCAGGGTTGGAAGGGTGATAGGTAAATAAAGACCCGACTTGTTAAATGATATAAATTAGGCGAGTTTTCGTCAATTTGACTATGAATTTAGATAAAAATATGGCACACTGTTGACCATTTTATCTTTACGATTAATTATGTTATAGTCGTAGCAGCAAAAATTTTAATGATGTTATAGCGGTAATATTCGCGAGGGGGTTGATAGATGTTTTGCAAACAATGTGGTCGACAAATCCCGGATGATGCTGCAATTTGTGGTTATACTGGAAAAGCGGTTGCACAATTGTTGCTCGCGGTATTACTTTGCTGGACATTTGTAGTGCCGTTAATAGTTTTCATATGGTGCATAGTGGACGTATGTACAGTGACAAAAGATGCGCAAGGGCGTCCATTTGCATCATAATTCATGAGTTTGCAATGGGGCAACGTTTAATAACTCAGTTGTGGAAATGCCATGTCTGAGTACGGGTTTGGCCCTTCCTTTAGAGATGATTCAATCGTCTTTGGCGCTCAGCGTCCCGGTTTCCCCGGCAAGTATGTACAGAAACGACTTGTAGATGACTGGATCAATTTCGCAAAAAAGCAGGGTATCGGCAGGGTTGTCTGCCTGCTTTCCGAAGAAGAGCTTGGCTATTATCCCGCCCTTAACGGGGGGCTATTGGGAGCTTATGTAGAGGCCTTCGGCGAGAATAATGTGCTCTGGGCGCCGATTGATGATAAAAGCTTGTGCAAACCGGAAGCTATGAAGCACATATTGTATTTTTTGTATGATTCGGCATCGCTGGGACAAAAAGTCGTTGTACATTGTTCGGCCGGGTTGGGTAGGACGGGGCATGTACTGGCGGCCTGGCTGGTTTTCTTTCATAATTTGACGGAACGCAAGGCGATCAAGATCGAGGGGGAGTTCAATAGAAACCCACGGGAAGCCGTATTCTATGGCACATCCAGCGAAGCGGATTTACTGAGAATTTTAGGCGTGGCCAGGGAACTGGATAAACCGGCATAAGATATTAGGCCTATTCCCCAAACTCCTTATTGTATTTTTCCCATACAACTCCAGCCTTAAAAGCCTCAATGCAGGCGCGCATCACATCATATTGGGCCAGGTTAGTTTCCATGAAGGCGGTAAGCACCTTTATCCACTCTTCAGATGGAATCAATTCGCCGGAGCTTTTTTCGTACTTCTTGAGGAATTTTTCGAACTTATCCTCTAACCTTTGTTCATGCGCTTTTTTTTGATGGTTCGCTGCTTCCCTTTTCAAAATGTCTTCTATCTGCTTCTGCCACAGGGGCGCAGTCTGCCTGTTAGTATTTGTAAAAGGTATATTTTCCGGCCTGCAGTAAATATACCTGGGGAACCTGTACCTGGACAACATGACATCCCAGGAAAGCTTTATTCTATTTCCTTTTTCCATATTAAGCAGCGCCGGCAAAATTTTTTTAAATATCAGGGTCTCCTTTTCGCTCCCTGAAATCTCATGCGTGAAATGCGCGATTACTTCGGTGAGCCGGATTTTATCCGCTCCAACCTTTGATATGTATCTGAAAAGTTTTTCTTCCATTTAGATCACCTCCGTGGTGAACGCTTTGCTACCAGAGATCCTGATTTAATTTTAGCAGAAACTTTGGACACATGGCGTCAAAAAGCTATAAAATACGTCTTTGCTGATTTAGAGGAGAGTTATATTGTCCAGGTTTGAAATAATTCAGGACGGGAAGCAGAATGGGGATGGAGTTATACTGCGTTATCGCACCAGGAATGAGACCGATATTTATTGCCTTGGTGTCCCGCTCAATTATTCGTCCGGTGAAGACTGGGATCTTGGCGCGTCCTGGAGCTACGTTATAGCCGGAAATGAGCTAACGCTGATAGATACAGGCCAGTTTAACAAGTACGATGTTTTTAATTCCATGCTGGTTAAAGCCGGTTTTAATATAAAAAATATCGCCCGTGTAATAGTAACGCACGGGCACGAGGACCACGATGGCAACCTGCCGGAAATAAGTGAGGCGAGCGGTGCCGGGTTGTGGGCGCATTTTGCATATCAGAATATGATTGCTTATTACCCTGATATAGTCGATGGAGCAAGACGCCCTGAGTTTCCCGGCTCTTGCCGGTGCTGTATGATGCCGGACGATTTCAACCGTAATTGTATCAGCTATCAGGTTAAAAGAAGCCATATCAGGATCAGTAACCCGGTGAGGAGCAATACCGCACCCCCGGGCAGTGATTTCCGCTTTATCCTCACCCCCGGGCATTCGCCTGATTCCATGTGCACTGTGTTTCAAGATGAGGTTGTATTTAGCGGAGATACGTTACTGGCAACTATTACTCCGCACCCTTCTCTGATGCTGGAGTATCTTGTCAACAGGCGCATACTCCCTGATAGCTACGGAGCTGACAATAACGCCTACGGTTTGCTGGCATACATTACATCTCTCCATAAACTGGTCAGGGAATGCGCGAATGCTGAGATACTATTGCCCGGGCACAGGCTGTTTGAGAAAGGCGGAATTAATCAGCTTAAGCCGGCAGCCAGGGCGGAAGAAATAATCCGGTTTCATCAGGAGCGTTGTGAGAATATACTTAAGATAATGGGTAATAAACAGATGGGGTTGGAAGAAATATCAGTCGAGCTTTTCCCTCTCCGGCTACGCCAGGGTATGGGTAAATTTATGTCGCGACGTGAAGTAATGAGCCACCTGGAGCTTCTGAATGTTACGGGAGACATAGAGTGGCCGGACGGCAAAAATTTTATTTCGAGGGCAACCGGCACAGGTAAGTATAAAGAATTTTTCGCCGGAATACTTGCGAAACCTTCTATTACTGACGCAGCAAAGAAACCCGGCGATAAGTAAGAAAATTATATAAAGGAGGCGCCATGATAATAATAACCGCGTTAATGAAAGCAAGGGATGGCAGTGGCGGCGATCTTGAAAAAGTAATCCAGGACTATGCGCCCAGATTCCTCAAAGACCCGGGCTGCAAAGAGTATAAGGCCCACCGGCGAATGGATAATCCCAACCTGTTTTTCTTCTATGAGAAGTATGAAAATAACGAGGCGCTGACCTATCACTCATCAGCGCCTCATTTCAAAGAGATGTTCGTTGCTATGAAGCCTTTCCTCGAGGGAAAGGCTGAAATAGCGATGTATAATGAGATTTAGCTTTTTTCCTCACAGGACTATTTCATAGTCGGGTATAGTACGGCCGCGATGGCTCCGCCGATCAGCATGGCTATCACGATAAGGAAAACGAAGTAGACAATCGCTGCAACTATGACAGTTCCTATAGCTCTGCCGGTCGTGAAGTCGCAAGCTTGCCTCACGGCTATAACTGAGGCGACGATCCTCCAGATGAAAGTAAGGAAGGGTATGGCCGGCCCGACGAACGGGATGAAGCTAAGGATGTCCAATACGCCCGGTGAATAGGCGAAACCAAGTGTACGCAGCATTTCACCCAAGGATGACTTCGTATTCGGCCCTTTAAAAACGGTGGTCCCCAGCCAGAATGTCAGCAGCGCGAAAATAAACCATGCAACTAATGCGAGGATAATGCCTGTTACAAGAATCAAGACGAAGGGCAGTAAGCTCTCACCGCCTTTCATCAGTGCCGCTATTCCCTGGCCTAAGCCCATAGCGAGGCTGACCAGCACAACGACCAGTAGTGCCTGTCCCGTCGCCCCGCTATCGGCCTCTACTTCCTCATATAGCTGAGGTTCAAGCTTAGCTGC
>JAPLHI010000096.1 GCA_026389695.1 Chloroflexota bacterium | reverse complement strand
CCTCCCGCGCCGCGGTCTCCAGTAGTGAAGGCATCGCAGCAATTACAAGATGCTCAGGCACACAGGTCGATCCAAAGGTCGTCGCAGCTTTCCTGAGAGTGCCTAGACTGTAGATAATACTGATATAAGAATAAGGCCCGTGCCTGCTATTTTTTCAGCAGGTAGAGTATGCGGCAGCTTATTTCAAGCAACTCAGTTATGGCATAGGCCTCAGCCAGCGTCATGCCCCTGGCAAAGCTGCCGTGGCCGTGTACTATAACTACAGGGTAACTATTAAGGACTTCGGCTATCTCCTGCGGAAATCCGCCGGGTACCGGCTCAATGCCGAAACCTATGACCGGTACCACCGGTATGAATAATTTTCCTGCTTCGTCGCTGGGTACGATCTTATCGCGGAGAAAGGACAATACAACAGCATGTATGGGGTGGCAATGTACAACCGCCGCGAACGGAGTTTTACGGTATATTGCACGGTGAACCGCCAGCTCTGAAGAGGCAAGTTTGGTGTTAGGGTCGTCTTTATTGATACCGGTTTGTATGAGGTCGGATTGATCAAGGTATCCCAGCCTGCTTCCGCTGCGGGTTATACAAAGGTTTGTGTCCTGCCTCACGCTCAGATTCCCGCCGTGCATGGAGACCATGCCGTGGGAATAGAGGTCACCACCAACCGTTTGAAAACCGGGTAGTAAATCCTGTAAAGCTGCCATTATACCAACCTGATCATAACGGGGAACGCAGTGATAAGGTTATCTGTGAAACCAAACTGGCAACTGTGATTGCCACGTTTTGCTGGCAACGACATAAGGGAGCCGTTTCTACTGCATGCTTATTTGGATGCTTTATTGAACTTTTTCATCAGCCGGGACTTTTTTCTGGCGGCCGTATTGGGGTGGATCACCTTCTTTTTAGCCGCCCTGTCAAGTGTGCTGATAGCTTCAATAACTGCCGGCTGGGCCTCTTTGGTTTTCCTGGCGGCGATCAATTTTTCGGCTTTAGCCACCGAGCTCTTGATTCCCGTCCTGATGGGTTTATTGCGTACGGCCTTTCTTGCGGCTGACCTTGCTGATTTTTCTGCTGTTTTTGCTTTGGGCAATTCTGCCTACCTCCTTTGATTTCAGGAACTGATATTTACACGGTCATCCTGGGACTTGGTGGCATTAATAACGCCGCGCAGTCCCATGATTTTATTTAAAATATGGGTTAATTGCGTCATATGCTTAATTTCAATCGTTGCATACATAGTGAAGACATCTTCTTTATATTGCGTATTTACACTGATGATGTTAATCTTTTCCTCGGCTATCACCGTCGTTAAATCACTTAACAAACCCACTCTGTCATACGCTTCTACCTGAATAGCCACAGGATATACATCAGCCACTTCCCCCCAGCTAACCTGTATAAGTCTCTCTTTTTCCTCCTCGTTGATGATGTTGATGCAGCTTTTGCGGTGAACGGTGATACCGTGGGTCCGCGTAATGTACCCGATAATATCATCACCGGGCACCGGGTGGCAACATTTTGCCAGGTGTGTAAGCAGGTCGCCCACGCCGAGCACCTGGATGCCGGAACTCTTAGTTTTGGTTGGCGGAGATATTTTGGCGTGTGTTTCGAGATGCTGTTCCGGCTCACCGGCCAGCTTTAGCGCAATTTGATGAGGAGTTATGCCGCCGTAACCGACAGCCGCCAGGAAATCATCCACATCCCCGAAATCCAGCTCTTTGCCAAGCTCTTCATAATTGGTGACGTCAACACCGAGCCTTTTGAGCTCCTTTTCGAGGATGGCCCTGCCCCGTTCGATGTTCTGTGTGCGTTCCTGTTTCTTATACCAGGCGCGTATTTTCTCCTTGGCATGAGCGGTCTTGACATACCCGTGGTCGGGATTGAGCCAGTCCAGGCTGGGCGCTTTCTCGGTTTTACTCACCATTATTTCTACGATGTCGCTGTTTTTCAGCTCGTAGTTGAGCGACACCAGCCTGCCGTTGACCTTGCTGCCGATACAGCGATGGCCGAGGTCGGTATGAATACGATAAGCAAAATCCAGGGGCGTGGCGCCTTTGGGAAATGCCCTTATCTCTCCTTTGGGGGTAAAGACAAATACCTGGTCGGAGAACGTATCCTGCTTAAGAGACTCGAGGAACTCCTCGCTGCCCAGCGAGCTCTGCCAGTCGATGAGCTGTCGCAACCAGGCTATCTTTTCTTCGAAGTGAGGATCGGGCTTGGCGCCTTCTTTATACTTCCAGTGAGCTGCCAAGCCATATTCCGACATACGATGCATCTCATAGGTCCTGATCTGTATTTCAAGCGGAGTGGTACCCCGGGGAAGAACCGTTGTATGCAGAGACTGGTAACCGTTTTCTTTGGGATTGGCGATATAATCATTAAACTCATCTGTCATGGGGTGCCAGAGGTTGTGGATTACTCCCAGTATCTTGTAGCAATCAGACACATCATTGACCAGGACCCGCAGAGCAAAAAGATCGTGAATATCCCCGAAATCCCTTCCCATGGACGCGTATTTCTGGATTTTGTGATAGATGCTGTAAATGTGTTTGGGCCTGCCGGTAACCTCCCCTTCGATACCTGCCTTTGACATCTCTTCGCGGAGAATTCCGGCTATATCCTCGATAAAACCTTCTCTCTCCGCCCTGCGCGCCGATACCATGCGGGCTATATCGTGGTATTGCTCAGGCTCGAGGTAGCGGAAGGCCAGGTCTTCCAGCTGCCATTTTATCTGCCATATGCCAAGGCGGTGGGCCAGGGGAGCATAGATCTCCAGGGTTTCCTGTGCTATGGCGTGACGTCTTTCTTCGGGCAGTACATCGAGCGTATCCATGTTATGCAGCCTATCGGCCAGCTTGATGAAAACCACACGCATGTCTTCAGCCATAGCTATGAGCATCTTGCGAAGGTTCTCCGCCTGTGATTCCCGGCTGCTTGCCGCGACTTCCTGCTTCCATTCAACCCTGCTGAGCTTGGTAACACCATCTACAAGCTTGCTGATCTCAGGGCCGAATTTCTCTTGCAGCTTCGAGACCGGAATATTACAGTCCTCGGGCACATCATGTAAAAGGGCGGCAGCAAGTGTAGAGGCGTCGAGCTGAAGGTTTGCCAGGGTTATGGCTGTCTGTAAAGGATGCTCCAGGAAGGGAGTGCCTGATTTACGCTTCTGCCCGTCATGGGCATTGAAGGCATAGGTATATGCAGCCTCTACGATAGCCAGCTTTTCGGGAGGCAGGTATTCCTTTGCCTTTGAAAATAGCAGAGAAGGGTCCATGTATTCACCGGTTCATCTGTATAATAAGGCATCGGAAACGGCTATGGCAAATGATTTCACTGCGAAATGTGATTTTTATCATTTGCACAGGCGCCGGATTGGCATTAATATTATGTAACGGTTGGATATATACATGTAAACCACGATCACCGGTGGGTGAAACCGTAAAAAATAACTTGGAGGTAAACTATGAAGATTGTAAAACTTTGCCGTGAAGGGTCCTGTTGTCCGGCGGTTAGCATATTTGAGGACAGGGTTGAGATCGGTGAGGATGCCAATACCTGCGTTTTAACGGCAGAAGAGTTCGATATTCTAAAAGA
>JAPLHI010000038.1 GCA_026389695.1 Chloroflexota bacterium | reverse complement strand
GAGGTATTGGGCGCGGTCGGTCAGGTCAGCCCTGGTGAGCAGTGCCTGGGCTAAGGTTATATCGTATTTTTCAAAGAGTTCATCATAGGTGAGCATTAATCTGCTCTGCCCGACAGAGGCCATGACCTGCTTAAAGGGTATGTCCTTGCGCCTGCTCTTTAGGCCCAGCTTTTCACGGCCGGCCGCCACGGCGCCGGATGACACGATGATTAATTCATGCCCCTCATCGTGCAGGTATGCAGACTGCCTGACCATGTCTGCCATAACCTTAGTATCCAGCTTGCCGGTGCCGCCTGTAAGCAGGTTTGTGCCGAGCTTAATGACTACACGTTTGTATTGCATTGTGCCTAAATTATAACACAGGGATGTTCATCGCAGGGGGCGTCAGTTCTGCTGTGCCTGAGATAAGGTTAATATTTTACTTTACAAGTATTTAAAGCAGGGATATAATTTTAGCTTGTGTTTGCAGTCAATCAGGATTTGATGGGAATCCTCACCAAGCTTGCCCCTCTTTGCGCTTCAGCCGAATGTAAAGCCTACGTAGTAGGCGGCTTTGTGCGTGACTGGCTGGTGGGTCGTGATACTATGGACCTCGACATCGCCGTGAGCGGCGATTCACTTGCCATCGCGCAGGAAACGGCTGAACTGGTGGACGGCAGGTATGTGCTGCTGGATGAAGAAAACAGGGTGGGCAGGGTAGTGGTAGCCGGAGAATCACAACCCTGGCATATTGACATAACATCATATTCAGGTGACATAGAGCGGGATCTATTCAGGCGCGATTTCACTATCAATGCCATGGCCCTCGATCTGGCAGGCTTCATAGCTGATTCCATGCAGTTGCTGGATCCTGCGGGTGGTGAAGAGGATTTAAAAAGCGGGCTGCTGCGCCAGGTAAGCGACAGGATTTTCAATGAGGATCCTTCACGCCTGATGCGCGCGGTCAGGCTTGCCAAAGAACTCAACCTGGAGATTGAACCTATAACTGAGGATTCAATATGCCTGAACAGCAGCCTCATCAGGCGTGTGCCAAGTGAGAAAGTGAGGGAAGAATTTCTCAAGTTGCTGGCACAACCTTATTCCAGTAATTCGGTAAGGTACCTGGATGAACTGGGTTTGCTGTGCCAGATAATCCCGGAACTGGAAAGCATGAAAGGAAGTAAACAGCCCAGGGAGCATTACTGGGACGTATTTGACCATTCAATCGAAACCATGGCATCGATAGAATTTTTACTTCATGAAAGCGACTGGGTTTACGGCAGGAAAGACCTGCGCGCAATAGCACCGTGGTCAGAGGAAATTGAGCAGCATTTTATGGAAGAAATTGCCGGCGACAGCAGCAGGCGTACGTTAATAAAACTGGGAGCACTGCTGCATGATATCGCCAAGCCCAAAACAAGAACGGTCAATGACGACGGTAGGATAAGATTTATCGGGCATACCAGGGAAGGCGCGATAATGGCCACCGCTATGATGGAAAGACTGAGATTCAGCACTAGGGAGATACGTTACGTGGAAAAGCTGGTATATCATCATCTTCATCCTGTGCAGATGTCGGATGGGGGACTGCCGAGCAGCCGCGCGATCTACCGTTATTTCAGGGATACAGAGGGGGCGGGTATGGACGTGATCTATCTTGCCCTGGCGGATTACCTTGCCGTTGCCGGCCCGCGGGTGGATGAGGACGAATGGCGCAGGCACATTGAACTGGTAAAGTATATAATAAGTGTCCACGAGAAACAGGAAAACGAAATTTTGCCTGTGAGACTGATCGATGGGAATGATATAATTGCGGAATTCAAATTGCACCCTGGTAAACAGATCGGTCAATTGTTAGCAATGATCAGGGAAGCACAGGCCGCCGGCGAAATCAGCACCAGGGAAGAAGCGCTTCACCTGGTGAGGAATGAACTGAATAAAGGAGCCTGCTGCGCGGCTTGATAAAATATATGATGGGAGGTTCCGTTTAATGCACAGATTAGGAGGGAAAACAGATAATTGAAAACATCTAATATTTACCTACTGATATTTGTACTGGTGCTGTTCGTGTTTGCCCTGTGGGCCATTGTACCGCTGGACAGCGACCGCTTCGGGAGGCAGGGATTGACCCTGGGCCTGGACCTCAAAGGAGGAGCCTACCTTGTTTACGAGGCGGACCTTACCAAGAAAGACCCAGCACAGACGATAGATGAAGCCATGACAGGTGTGGTGAACAAGATAGAGCGCCGTGCCAATGCTTTCGGCGTTAAGGAACCCATCATCCAACGGCAGGGGGAAAACCGCATCCTGGTGCAGTTGCCGGGTGAGAAAAACGTTGATGAAGCTAAGAAGCTTATCGGCCAGACGGCGCTGCTTGTGTTCATGGAAACTACAACCGATGCGCAGGGCCAGCCGATACGTGACGCACAGGGAAACATACAATGGATACCTGCCAAAGCCGCGGGCACAGACGGAGCTGAAAGGGAGCTGACAGGTAAATACCTGAAACCCAATTCTAAGGTTATCCTGAAGCAGGGTACTAATGAACCGGAAGTAGCCTTCGAGTGGAATGATGAAGGCTCTGTGCTTTTTGAGCAGATTACCAAACGTAACCTGCAGAAACCGCTGGGTATTTTCCTGGATAACCAGGTCATCTCCGCGCCTACGGTTCAGGCAGTCATCAAGACCAGCGGCGTGATCACAGGTATGGATATGAAGGAGGCCCAGAACCTGTCCATCCAGTTAAACTCGGGTTCTCTTGATATGCCTTTGAAAATAATCCAGGAACAGACAGTTGATGCTACCCTCGGTACGGACTCCCTGCGTAAGAGCGTGGTCGCGGGAGCTATAGGCATCATTCTGGTAATAATGTTTATGATACTGTATTACAGGATGTCAGGCGTGGTAGCCACCCTGGCTCTCATAATATACGGTGTATTGATCACAGCGATCTTCAAACTGGTGCCGGTTACCCTGACACTGGCAGGTATCGCGGCGGGCGTTGTATCCGTGGGCATGGCGGTCGATGCCAATATACTTATCTTCGAACGTATGAAGGAGGAGTTGCGAGCAGGACGAACGCTGGGCGCCGCCGTGGAGGCCGGTTTTAACCGTGCCTGGCTGGCTATCCGCGACAGCAATGTGACTACGTTTATCGCGTGTATCGTTCTTTACTGGTTCGGAGATACCTTCGGCGCCTTCATGGTGAAGGGATTTGCGCTGACACTGTTTATCGGTGTGGCATTAAGTATGTTCACTGCCATTACGGTCAGCAGGGTGTTCCTGATAGTGACCGTCAGAATCGTTAAAAATTCCTGGTTCTACGGAGTTAAAGCATGATAGACATAGTGAATAAACGCAACTGGTTTTTCCTGATCTCAATTTGCCTTCTTGTTCCCGGAATTATTTCCATGCTTGTTTTCGGGTTCCGGCTGGGCATCGACTTCAGCAGTGGTACCATAATGACACTACGCTTCAGCACCGCGGTTGACCAGGCTGCTTTGAGACAGGAAATGGGTAACCTGGGATACGGCGAGGCTTCCATTCAGAAGACCAGTGAGGGTGATTTCCTGGTACGTATCAGAGAAATTAACACAGAGCAAAAAGAAGCTTTAATAGCCGGCATGAAAAAAGATCTGAATACGGAGGTCACCATCAGGGATTTCTACACAGTATCACCGTTGGTTGCGGGCGAGGTGGCGCGTAACGCCGCCATAGCTGTAGGAGTGGCCTCATTATTCATGATACTTTACATAGCTTTTGCCTTCCGCCATATGCCCAGTCCCTTCAAATGGGGTGCCAGCGCTGTAGTAGCATTATTGCACGATGTACTGATTGTTATGGGCATCTTCTCCATACTGGGATGGGCTATCGGCTACCAGGTGGATTCCATGTTTATTACGGCGATGCTGACCATCGTCGGCTACAGCATCAATAATACCTGCGTGGTTTATGACCGCATTCGTGAGAATGTGCGCAAAGGGATCAGTAAAGATTTTGCGGTGACTGTCAATGCCAGCATACTTGAGACCATCGTTCGCTGCATCAATACCAGCCTGACCGTGATACTGACATGCCTGGCGATCTACCTGTTTGGAGGTGTAACGATACAACAGTTCATCATGGCGCTGCTAATCGGCGTTGTGATAGGAATTTATGACTCTATCTTCGTAGCAGGCCCGTTACTGGTACTCTGGGAGAGGGGCCTGAAAACTTCACCCAAGGCCGGTTAGTTTAAGTGCTTAAGAGAAATAGTAGACGAGATATATTCAAGGGGGATTTATGGACAGGAATCTTTTTATAGGAATCTGGGCTTTGCTGATGATTCCTCTGGCCACTTTTTTGGGGATTTTCGGGATGATTGTGGGAGTTGCAGGTATCCTATTTTTAGGCATGGGGTCAAAAGAAGGCTAAGAGGATAATTACGGACTTCGTTCCTACATTGTTTGTGCTGTTCGATGCAACAAAAAGCGGGGCTCGCAACCCCGCTTTTTTATTATCAGGGAATACTTTCAATTCTTTAATTTATGAATATCGCGAATAATCTTGATAAAACTGTCAAAATCCTTGGGTGAATAGGCGAGGGGGGGATTGCCCATGGCATCCAGGATTTCGTTATTGCCCTGCATGATTTCGAAGGTGCCCATAACCGAGTATGCCAGCGCGGAGCGGTTATAACCGCCTTCGAGGGTAAAAACCAGCTTCTCAGGACAATAAGTATCCGAGATCGACTTAATTAATTTTACCAACCTGGCAAATCCGGTGGTGGTGACATTCATATTGGAGATGGTGTCTGTCCAGTGTGCATCATACCCGGCAGACACAAGAACTAAATCCGGTTTGAAGCGTTGTGCTGCGGGCAGTAGTATTTCCTGGAATGCCCTGAGGTATTCATTATCACCCAGGTCTGACTCCAGGGGGATATTAACATTGTAGCCCTCTCCGCCCTTGCTGCCGGTCTCCTCGGCGCTGCCGGTATATGGGTACCACGGGTATTCATGAGTTGAAAAATAAAGTACCTGGGGGTCAGTATAAAATGCATCCTGCGTGCCGTTACCATGGTGGACATCGAAATCGATGATAAGGATGCGCTTGATATCATAGTTGCCCAGCGCGTACTTGGCAGCGATAGCCACGTTATTAAAAAGACAGAAGCCCATCTGGTGCAGAAAGGTGGCATGGTGACCCGGCGGCCGGACAAGGGCGAAGGCACTTGCGACTTCTTTATTCATCACAGCATCAACGGAGCTCAAAAGCCCGCCGGCAGCATACAGGGCAGCTTCCCACGATCCGTGTGAAACATA
The DNA here is from genome assembly GCA_026389695.1 of Chloroflexota bacterium. Taxonomy (GTDB): domain Bacteria; phylum Chloroflexota; class Dehalococcoidia; order GIF9; family UBA5629; genus JAQUQM01. Next base: position 19,943 of record JAPLHI010000038.1, on the reverse strand, counting down.
AGTATCGGGATCGAGCCAGCCTCCGCCGCTGTCAATTTCTGCTTTGAGGCTATTGATATATTCCCTGTCATGCACCGTGGCGATTTCGTCAATGGTGGCGGTTCGTGGTCTAAGAAGAGTGAGCTTTTCCGTTACCTTGAATTTATCAAGTATGGTCTTGACAGCGATTAACCTGTCTTTTCCCTCCACATGATCTTTCGTATCGTGTTCCAAATAGATGTCATCGTAGATATAACCGACAGACATTGAATTATAACCGCCTTTCTGAAGCTATATGGGGGTTGCCGTCAGATATCATGATAACAGAGTATTATTGCAGGGGCAAAAATGCATAACTAAATTTGATTTTTTATAAATTGTGGTTGATTGATGGATATATATAACATATAATCGGCGAAAAAAGGAGAATTATTGTGGATAACCGGTTGGAACGGCTGATAGATCCTGATCTGCTGGCAAGTGAAGCCAGAAAGTTGATGGCTGAGAGGGATAAAGATTATGTCGGCATGATAGAAGCCTACAAACACGGTGAATCGCCGGAGTTGGGCAAAGAGGTGCTTGATAGAATTGAATACGTAAATAATAATCCCGATACTTACCTCAAGCAGTTGCCCCTCTACCTCGATGCTTTTGCAAGTGCAATTTTCCAACTGATGGCCAGGAACAACCGTGAGATACTGGAAATTCTTGGCAGACCGGGCAAATAATGCGTTTACATTTAAGAACGTAATTGCCGGTTGAGCAAGATGAAGTCTCTTTTACCAAGTTTATAAGGATAAACCGTTCGATTGTGAGCCACAATGCGTAGTGATATACTTTAAAGCCCGGGATCAAATATGACGCTCGATATCGCACAGGTATACGGCCAGATAGAAGCCATGGCAACCGATGTAAAAGCACGTCAGGCTGACTATGGGCAAAAATTCGACTTTGCCCTGCAAACTATCTCGATAATATCAGATAACCAGGAACAACTGGACCGGAAAATACAGAATGCCAGGACAACATGGCTGGTAGCCGGATTAAAAGAAAAAATCGGTGTACGCCGTCCGCTGAAAACCTGCCCGGATAATTTTATAGTCGTTGCAAGTGACGGTTCCCATATAGACGTTGATCGGCACCAATCGGCGCATCTTTTCCTTTTGAACATCGGTCTGGTGCAACTGCAGTACGGCAATGCTCCCGATGCATGTTTTTTAAGTATACCATCTCTTTATTTCAGCGCAGATGAGCTGTCAATCAGGTCACAGGATGGCAGGCAGGCGCCGCTGGAGGGTCCGCTGCTGGGGATCAAAAGGGGAGTAGAAGAGTGCCGTTATTTGGCTGACCGGGTTTGTGAAATTGATACGCATTTGCCCATGGTTGCCCTGATCGATGGATCGCTGATCATGTGGGGGCTGGTAGGTCAGAGATACGAGGATTTCGTAATAGATCAGTTGCTAGTTAACGGTTTTCTAAAGCAACTTGACAGGTTTGCTGTGCTGAATCAAAGGAATCAGACCGCCATCGCCAGCTACATAAGCTTTCCTCGCAGCACGGATGTAGTAAATGTGCTCAGGGTGCAGCTTTGCCCTTACGATCCTGTGGATTGTGACAAATACTGCAAGGGAAAATTCGAGGGCAGGGAATGTGACAGGGTTGGTGGATTGCTGGACAGGGTGCTTTTTGGTGAATTATTGTCTCAGGGAGAGCGGTCTGCTCTATTCAGCAGCAGTTCAAGCATTGTGGAGAAGTACGGCTCTCACCAGCACCAGGTTTGCTTTTTCTATGTGAAGCTGGATGAAGAGGTGGCCAGGGTGGAGGTACCGCTCTGGGTGGCTGATAACAAGGTGTTACTGGATCTTGTGCACTCTGCCATCGTCGATCAGTGTAACAGGGGTTTCGGCTACCCCGTAGCATTGAGCGAAGCGCACGAACAGGCGGTGGTGACCGGGGCCGATCGTGAGCAATTCTGGAATTTGGTCGATAGGGTGTTGAATGAGGGAAATATATCGCTGCAACATTCCTTGAAGCAGACAAGCAAGAGGGTCAAATGGATTTAAAGCAAAAAATTGCTGAAGTGGTGGAAACCAGCAATGCGGAATTTACAGCCCAATGCTATGAACTGGACGAGGCGCCTGCGCTGGGAAGCATGGTAAAAACAAAAAACAAAGGCTGTGAAATTTATGCGATCTTATATTCGTCCTCCACTCATGGCATGGATCCCAACCGCCGTATTATAGCCAGGGGCCAGAACGCCGGTTCCGAGGCTGATATTTACAGGGCCAATCCCCAGTTGTCCAAGCTATTAAGCACGGATTTCAAGGCGCTGATAGTGGGGTATAGCCAGGGGAAAGCAGTGCTTCAATTTCTGCCGCCGTCACCGGCATCCATATATGCGTTTGTGTATCCCTGCGACATGAACGAGGTGAGGGAGTTTACCCAATCACTGAATTTTTTGAGTTTGTTGACAGACGCTAGGTTACCACTTTCACCAGATGAAGTAATTGCTGCCTTTTTACGCTACGCCAGCCTTTCGCACCCGTCGCCGCACGATTTTCTGGTAAAAGCGGGAAAAGAAATTGCATGGCTGCTGAGTAATGATATACGGAGACTGGATTCAATTCTGAAGAGGTTGCAGGGATGAGCATCAGCGGTGATTTAGAAAACAGACATCTCGGTAAGGTAATTTCGGGCTCTTTGGCGCAGGGTGTCCATGTCAAGCTGGATCCCGGCAGATCGGTGGAAGATATTGCCGTGGGGCGTTATGTGGCCATCTCAGGCCAAAAAAAGCGATTCTTCGGCATGATCACGGATGTTAGCCTGGAGGCGGTGGATCCCCGTGCCCTGATAATGCCGCCTGATATATCTGACCCTTTCATCGCCAAGGTGGTATCGGGGACCACTACCTATGGAAAAATTAGCGTTTTGCCCATGCTGACCATAGGCAGCGATGTTGCGGGTACGCTGGAAGGCCCGCAGCCGGCCAAGACTGTGCCCTCACATTTTTCCGAGGTGGAATTTGCTTCGGACGCGGATGTTAAAACCGTTTTTGGCGCGGAGGACAAGCAGAGGTTCTATATCGGAAATCCGCTGGATATGGAGACCAAAGTATGTCTGAACATGGAAGAACTGGTAAAGCGTTCCAACGGAGTGTTCGGAAAAAGCGGCACCGGCAAGACATTTCTTACACGCTTGCTGCTTATCGGGATGCTGCAAAAGAGCAGGACTACCAGTTTGATCTTTGATATGCATAATGAGTACGGGTGGGAGGGGACCAGCGAAAAAGACCACAAGGTGAAGGGACTGAAGCAGCTTTTCCCGGGCAAAGTGGCGGTTTTTTCGCTCGATGAAAGCTATGATAAACGCAGGAAGGTAAAATCGGATTTTACAGTTAAAATCGGTTACAATGAAATTGAACCTGAAGATATCCACTTGCTAAGGTATATCCTCAATCTGACCGAAGCGTCGGTCCAGGCGATATATGAACTGGCAAAAGAGTTCGGCGATGATAAATGGCTGGAATCCACATTCAATTCGTTTGAATCCGACAGCGCTGCGCTGGTAGAAAAACTGAAAATCCATGAGAGCACGTGGAGAAACCTGCGCCGGGGGCTGAGGATGTTGCAGCGCTTTCCATTCTTGGTTCGTCGTGCGCCGGAAGATACCGTTAAAAAGATACTGGACTATATCAGCAGCGGCAAGAGCGTGGTGCTCCAGTTCGGCGGCTATGATGACATTACGGCCTACGTGCTGGTTGCCAACCTTCTTACCAGGCGTATTTACAACCTCTACAGAGAAAAAGTTGACATTGCTACGTCAGCGGACACTAAAAAGCCGGACCAGCTTGTTATCACCATTGAGGAGGCGCACCGCTTTCTTAATCCGGATATTGCATCCCAGACAACTTTCGGCAAAATTGCCCGTGAGATGAGAAAATACAATGTAACAATACTGGTGATAGACCAGCGGCCGAGCGGCATTGATGAGGAAGTTATGTCGCAGATCGGCACCAAGATAACCTGTTTGCTCGATAACGAGAAGGACGTGGATGCTGTTTTAACCGGCGTGTCAGGTAAAAGCGAACTAAAATCGGTGCTATCCAAACTTGAATCCAAACAGCAGGCGCTTATTTTCGGCCACGCTTTGCCCATGCCGGTTGTGGTCAGGGTAAGGGAATACGGATCTGCTGAGTCGTATAAAGAACTTGGACCTCTGACCGCAAATGATAGCGGTGGAAAGAAGGACCCTCTTGATGACCTTTGGGGCTAGACAAACTGTGGTTCAGCCTTTGAGCTTGGGGCCATGCCCAATATCCATCTGCCCGTGGAAATACAGGTCGTATATGCCGCTGATGGCCTTTTCCCATTCATGCGCGCCTTTAGCTTTTCTCATGGCCAAGCTGTAGACCTTAATATTGTGCGGACGCCTGTCTGCTCTATCGGAGCAGGGCGCAAGCTTGATACAGGGAAAATCGGCACATTCGCAACAGAATTCCACACCTTTTCCTTTTACGCATACCCAGGTAGCGCACTGTTCCTCACCGATAACGGGGCAATATCCGTTGACAGCGCGGCAGCCCTTGCATGTGACCTTTTCAGGTGGCAACTTCAGCGATTCAGTAAGCCGCATTTTTAGTTTCTCATCAGTGATCGCCTGGTTCAACGGGCATAACCCGCAGTGTATACCGCAGGGCGCCTCAAGAGCATTCCTATCTACCATCTTGGTTCTCCTTCCCTTTAAATGATTCTGAGTTCAGAATAACCCCTAGTGCTCGACTGTAACAAGGTGCAGGCGCGGAACGCCCAGCGGATCGATTTCAAAGTTGCGGATATTGGATTTGATAAGCATGTAATTCTTACTGAACCACAGTGGCATGACCGGTGCAGCATCAACAACCATCTGTTCCGCCTGCTGATATAATTTAGTTCTTTTTTCGTAGTTCTTTTCCAGTGCCGCCCCGTCAAGCAACGCATCCAGTTGTTTATCGGAAAAGTGGCTGTAATTATACTCCGTACCAGAATAAAAGAGTGTATAAAGGAAATTTTGAGGGTCGGGATAATCGGCAATCCAACCTAAAACATACATTTCATCGGCTTCTTCTCTGAGGTTGTAATGAAAGACATTGGATTCGAGTAGCCTGACCGATACGTTCACACCGAGGTTTTGCTTCCAATCAAGGATCACTGCGCCTAGATAATCTTCGACATCGATGCCACCCCAACTAGGAACTGTGACTGTAATGGGCGGCAGATTGGCTGCTGAACCGTACCTCGATTTTGCCAGAAGCTGTCTCGCTTTTTCAGGATCGTAATCCAGTCCTTTTACATCTTTATTATAGCCCGGCATTCCGGGAGGAATAATTCCGCTGGCTTTAGCTACCATATCCTTTTGAGTCAACTTTATTATCTGCTCTTTATCCACTGCGTAGCAGAAAGCCTGGCGCACCATGGGATCGTCGAAGGGCGGTTTGCCGGTATTAAATCCGATATACTGCAGGCTGAACTCGGGAAACACATGTAATTGATCGTAGAAGGGCCCCGCCTCATCAGTAGCACGGTCAATATATGATTTGGAGATTTCAACAACGTCGATTTTATCCCTTTCATAAAGAGACATGGGGATACCGGCGAGTATATAAAACGCGACATTAACTGTAGCCTTTTGCCCGTAGTAATATTGATTTGGCGCCAGTAATATCAGCGCGCCTTCATTCCATTTAGTAAGTTTCAAAGGGCCGGTACCGTTGGGTTTCTGCCACCAGTTCTTTCCCGATTCAACATTCTTTTTATCCACCACGAAAGCCGTGGGATAAGCCAGCTTGGAGAGAAAATAAGCTTTGGGCGCATCTATATTTATCTTCAAAGTATAGTCATCAATTATTTGTAAACCGCTTATCTGTGTAGCCTTACCCTCGATGACCTCCTTCACTCCAACGATGTCATTTAAATAGATCGACGCTGTTTGAGAACCGGTCTGAGGATTGCACGCGCGTTCCAGAGAGTACTTGATATCGGCGGCAGTCACTTTTTTCCCGTCGTGGAATTTAACATTTTGACGCAGGTAAAAAGTATAAGTTTTGCCATCTTCGCTGACCTCCCATTTCTCAGCTACGTCAGGCGCAGGCTTAAGTTCGGAATCAAATTTTACCAGCCCGCTGAATATTTGCATCACGTATGTGTGTGACGACATTTCACTGGAGATGGCTGGATCGAGTGTCAGTGGACCGCTGTCCCAAAGGCGAAGAGTACCGCCGGCACCCGAGCTGGAGTCCAATGATTCGACAACAGTGCGTAGCGGACTGCATCCGGCTGTGATTGAAACTATGACTATGATTATTACGAGCAGGTTTACTAAAATACACAGTTTATTTTTTTGCATTGGTAACCTCAAATTAAGTTCCTTGCTTTCAAGCTCAAGAAACTATTATCATTTACGATGATGTGATCGAGAACAGGTATGCCAAGGAGCTCGCCGGCGTCGCAAAGCCTTTTAGTTAAATTAATGTCTTCGACTGAGGGCTCAAGGTCGCCGGAAGGGTGGTTATGGATAAAAATAACTGATGAGGCAAGAGAGGATATGGCATATTTAAAGACTTCGCGGGGATGCACGATACTGCTATCGAGGTTGCCTATAGATATAGAGCTTTTACCGACTACTCTGTTCCTGGTATTTAAACAGATAATATAGAAGTGTTCTTTTTTCTTACCTTTGAGTTCTTTTTGCACTGACTTGACCGCTTCCTGGGGAGAGGAAACTTTGTTCCCCTCTAACTGATAGTCAGGGTCTTCTATCCTTCGGCCCAGCTCAAAGGCAGCTTTTATTTGAGCAGCCTTGGCAACACCAATTCCCTTTACCTCGCAGAGCTCTTTTGAAGAAGCCGAAGCTATGTTCTGCAGATTGCCAAAGTGATTCAAGAGTTTCTGCGCAGTCATCATTACCGGTTCACCTCGAATGCCACTGCCCAAAATAAGAGCCAGCACCTCGGTTGTAGAGAGTGCCTCGATCCCATGTTTTGTTAACCTCTCACGGGGCCTTTCGGAGCGTGGCAAATCGTGAATTGTAAAAGATTTCTGCATATTTACTAAACGCCACAGGATGATAGATCTGAAATTGCGCGATGCAGGCTAATTTGTCCCGCCAGGTTTAAATATCGTGTTAAAGTATATATGGGTGTTTCCTGTGTGGTATCATGTACTGATTTTGCCATCATTGATTGCGCCCAGGCTTCATCTAATCCGTTAAGGTCAAATCCATATATTTTTATCAGGGCTTCATCCATGGTTTTACCATCTTTAAGCAGGAGCAATAGCTCATTGATCTTATCTTTGCTGTACTTATTTATGAGAAACTCTATTACACTCTGGCTTTGTGCATAGGCATAATAGGCTTCTTCAGCATCTGCTGAAAAGGGACTGGAAAGTGAGCGCAGTGTTGAAATTCTGCCGTTTTCTATAGCTTTAACCAGTGCGTCCCTGTCGTCTTGGCTTTGCTCGCCCTCTGCATGCATGGCAAGACCTTCGTCAAGCCAGGGAGGCAGGTCAGCTCCATATGGGCTGAAAGTTATCTGGTGAGTTACCAGATGCCCGAGTTCGTGTGCTACGGCTTTTTTGCCCCAATCGAGGTTGGAAGGAGATATCCCGATGGAAATTATATTAAATCCTGCATAGGCTACACCGCCCGTCCATTCTTCCGGCGCCACAAGAGAGCCGCGAAGATCCTGATAATTGGCGTAAATATAAAAACTCACCGGATTTTCCAGAGTAGCGCCTGTATCTTTAGCCAGTCTGGACAATGCATCCAGAGACGCTTTTAGTAATTCATCTGCGAAAGAGCGGCTTCCCTGGTACCAGTAAATACTTACTTTATCCCGGGCAACTTTCTGCCACTTATAGCGAGTGTCATCAAAGGTAAACACTTCTTTGGACGTTTCGAGTTTATTACCGGAGCTATTCTCAACAATCCACCAGTAAGTTAAAGTAGCACCGGGGGGCAGACTGCCCTTTCTCATATCCCATGTCCACCTGGCTGATACGGTCTTACCCTGTGTAAACTCAGGCCAAGCTTCGGCAAAAACATGTGCGTAGGTCATTTTATCCACTTCATACCGCAGCCTGATACGGGTGATAGGGCTGGAGCTTTCTGCTTTGATATTAAATGCCAGTGAATTGGGGAAATCTATTTTGGTGCTGGAGTTCAATATTTTAATATCATCAATTGCAAATACATTGGCCGGAATTAAAAACAGTGCAATTAGTATCAGTGTGATTACCAGCTTTTTCATGATTTATCTTCTCCGACTTTCGAGCGCAGATAAGTGTTAATAAACTCGTCTATTCCCCCATCTAAGATGGCTGCAGTATTGCTTGTTTCATATTCTGTCCTGTGATCCTTGACCATTTTATACGGATGTAATACATAGCTACGGATCTGGTTGCCCCATCCCGCGTCAATTCTTTTCCCTTTTATTTTAGCTTTTTCCGCCTCCCTCTTTTCGATGTCTAATTCAAGTAACCGTGCGTACAATACTCTTAACGCGCTTTCCTTATTCTGGTGCTGTGAACGTTCGCTCTGACAGGTGACGATAAGGCCTGTAGGTACATGCGTTATTCTAACAGCGCTACTTGTTTTTTGCATATGCTGGCCGCCGGGCCCGCTTGACCTGAAGGTGTCTATTCTAATATCGTCCGGACTTATCTGAAGGTCAGATTTTTCCTCTGCCTCCGGAAGGACTTCAATAAGGACAAAAGATGTGTGGCGCGCATGGTCCGCATCAAAAGGCGAAAGCCGCACAAGCCTGTGTACGCCATGTTCAGATTTAAGATTACCATATGCAAAATTACCTTTGATTTCTATCGTAGCGCTTTTAATTCCAGCTTCATCGCCCGGTGACACATCTAACACATCGGCATGATATTTGCGCCTCTCAGTCCACCTGAGATACATTCTCATCAGCATTTGTGCCCAGTCCTGCGATTCTGTGCCCCCGGCGCCTGCATTTTCTAGTTCGTCAAACCGGGCTGAAATTTTGCTGATCTAACTTTGGATTACCTCTTTGATCGACTAATCATTTTCTGCATTGGCGAGAGAGATCACATCATCGATTTCTAAAACTTTCTTTTCTATCACCCTCCATAGGTTGATTAAATCTTTGAGCGCGCCAATCTGGCGCATAACTGATTGCGCCCTTTGCGTATCTGACCAGAAATCCGGCTTAGATGTTTCTGCCTCCAGCCGGTTTAATTCATTCTCTTTATGCGCTATGTCAAAGATGCTCCATTATTACTGTTATACGGCGGCGGAGTTCGTCAACTCTGATTTTTTCTTCTTGCATTACTTTTTCCTTATATTTGCTTTGAGTATAGAACTAAATTTTTACGGAAAAGTTGCTTAGCCTGTCATTTGCTGCCAGGTGTGCCAGGCGGGTTGGCTCCGGCAAACGAAAACCCCGGCAGCATCTTATAACATATGATATGGCGGAAGACAGATCAACTTTGTGCCCGATCGAAATGTACAACGGTTTAACGTCTTGCCTGGTCCTCACCACTGCGCCTATTATCTCGCTATTGTCAATCAGGTATGAGTAAGTTTTTGCTTTTAAAGGAACTTCATCGTGCGTTCCGATTAACCTGGATTTAGCACAACCGATCGTGGGAAGATTCAAGAACAAACCCAGGTGTGAGGCGAGACCCAGGCGCCTGGGGTGAGCAATTCCCTGTCCATCAACAAGCACCATATCCGGCGGATATTTTAGCTTACTGAAAGCTTGAAGAACCAGGGGTGCTTCTCTGAAGGAGAGCAGTCCCGGAATGTAGGGAAAGAGTATCTCCCCTTCCGCGGCTTTTACATCAACTAGTTCCATTGATGGGTAAGTCAGGAGCGCTACCGCTGCCCGTCCATGCCTGCTGAAACGGGAAACCGAGACATCGACACCAGCAATTAACTTTGGTTTGATTCTGGAATATTCATATATAACTCTGGAAGCTAATTTTTTTTGAATTTCACGTGCTTCTTCCGTGCTCAGCTTCCAGCCATGCAGTTCATGAATTTTCATAAAGCTGATTATAATTGCTGAGCGCCGTATATTTCAAATAATCCAGCGTAGTTTACATTGATTTTAATAAAATGTAATATTTTCATTAACAATGTTTACAGGTGATTAACATGCAATTATCTAAAAAGCTTGAAAGAAAAGCCAGAGAGATGGGGGCAGCCTATTTTGGTATAGCTGACCTCTCACTGGCACAGCATTGTTCTATCACTCCACACGAGGAAAAAGTTATTGCCGGGTATCCCGTGGCTATTTCTATAGGAGTACCTCTATCAAGCTCTATAGTGGATAGTATCGCTGCGCAATCAGATATTTATGCAATAAAGAACTACTATTTTCATGTCTATGAGGTAACAAATCCATATATAAACGAGATTACCCTGTGTCTGGCTCGCATCATCGAGGAAGAGGGTTTTAAGGCAGTACCGATTCCATCTAGCCAGACAATTGATGCCGGAAAATTCTATGGATTTTTCTCACATAAAATGGCTGCCAGCCTGGCAGGCCTGGGTTGGATTGGCAAAAGTTGTTTATTGATTACTCCCGATAGAGGCCCGCGAGTAAGGTGGGGAACGATACTTACCGACGCCATGCTTATTCCGGGTAAGCTTTCCACAGGAAAAGGTTGTGGCGGGTGTAAGTTATGTGTGGAAGCTTGCCCTGCTCGTGCCTTTACAGGGAATGCGTTCCAACCATCCGAAGCCAGGGAAATTAGAATGGATGCAGAAAAATGCTTTAATTATCTCAATGGGGAAAGGAAAAACATTGCAGGGGTCGCAGCCTGCGGGATGTGTGTCTATATATGTCCTTTTGGTAAAAAATAGATAAATAAATCAGGAGAAATCTGATGGGAGTGGCAATAGTTACCGATACAGTAGCCTGTTTGCCATCTGAGATCATACAAAAATACGGTATTACTGTAATACCACTGGAAATTGTACACAAAGGGAAAGTATTCCGGGACGGGATAAATATTACCTCTGCGCAGTTTTATGAAATGCTGTACACCGCACAACACCTCTAATAAGCTGCCATCAACGACAGCTCCCCCGCCGGAGGTATATAAGGGAATATATGACAGGCTGATAGAGCAAGGCCATGACGTTCTTGTTGTGTGCCCTTCTACCAGGCTTACTCACGTTTATGAGTCAGCTTTAATTGCTGCCAATACGATGAAACAGGATGTGCTAGGCACTAAACTCCAGGTGCTGGATTCCGGTACCGCAGCCGGTGCACAGGGTTTGGTAGCTTATGTCGCTGCAGTTGGTGCCTGCGCCGGTGGTGACTTGAGCAGTGTACTAACTCTAGCGCAAGAAGCTATGCAGGGAGTTCACGTCATAGTATGTCTTGATACTTTGGATTATCTCGCGCGGAGTGGGAGGGTACCCTCTTTAATTGCAAGAGCCAATACCTTTCTAAAGATCAAACCAATAATTGAATTGTTGCCATTGGGACGTGGCGTTATACCTGTAGGCAGGGTACGGACAAGGCCGAAGGCAATAGATAGATTGATAGAAATTCTGCGTAAAAGGTCCGGTGGCAAAGCTTTAAAAGTTATTGTTCAACATACAAATGCCGTACAGGATGCTGATATGCTGGCAAAGCGTATCGAAACTGAACTTATGTGCGAAGAACTTTATATAAAAGATTTTACACCCGTGATGGGGGTACATACGGGCCCCGGGTTACTCGGTGTTTCATATCGCCTTGAAAAAAGCACCTGAATTGAAAAATGATGTGAATGGTTTTAAAATGGCATCTGTATAAGCAGATACCTGAATCAATTAAACAGTAAATGGATCGGAGTAGAAAAATGAGTCTAAAATACAGTAAGTGGCACGTTGTATCAATTTTACTGATAATCGTTGCATTAGCCGGAAGCTTTGGCTGTAAAAGTGAATCCGCAAACAATAAGCCGGACACCACTAAAATCAGCGATGCTGTTCTGACAACGGCTGTGGATAACGATTCCAAACCAACGGACCCGGTAAAAAATGTATTTAGTACTGGTACTCCAGCCATATACTGCTCATTTAAGCTGTCTGACGTGTCTCCGGAAGCCATGATAAAGGTCAGTTGGATCTATGTGAAGGGTGAAGATCCAAATATGCAGGATTCGGTTATAGATGAGACTTATTCTATAGCCAGCGGTGAGGGCGGTAGCTATTATTTAGCGCTATATGTGGATAAACCGGCTAGCGGCTGGTACAAAGGGGAGTATAAGGTCGTACTCTCTGTAAATAACGTAGAAAAAGTAACAGTCCCGTTTAAAATAGAGTAATCTGACTGAGTAAGTATTTTCTCCTGCTTTTTAGAATCGATACATCGGTGCCCACATATAGTATATTCGTTAGACTTTTTAAGCAATTCCAGTTGTTTTTTTGTATATCTCATATTGATCTAACTTGATTGTTGTTGGGCTTGGAGGTTCCCATAATGATCCAACTTACAGCCTAATACCAGTATGTTCTTTACGGCTGTGTTGCAGCTGTGTGCACAGAAGATTAAGTTTTTTGGAAATAATATGTGACGAGGTAAATTCTTAATTCTTTATTAATAATTAGCCTTTCTTAGCTTGTGTCGTTGTTGACAGGTATATATGCTTCATGCATAATAACGACAAAAATGGAGGAAAAGAACTAAACTGGAATTATGGTAAAGATCAGGTTGCGTAGAGTAGGTGCCAAAAACAGGCCGATGTACCGCGTTGTTGTTACGGACAGCCGGGCACCGCGCGATGGCGCCTTCATAGAGGTTATCGGGAACTATAATTCTCTGGCAGATCCGGAGACTATAAATATAAATGAGGATAAAGCATTACAGTGGCTGGAGAAAGGCGCACAGCCAACAGAGACAGTATTCAGATTACTGGCAAAGACAGGAGTAATGGGCAAATTCGAGTCAGCTCATCCATCCTACAAGATTAAAACACCTAAACAGAAGACTACTCAGAAAAAGAAAAGGAAATCTAAATCTAGTACTGAGGTGAAGTCATAATGAAGGAGTTAGTCGAGTACATTGCCAAATCCATTGTCAGCGCGCCTAATGATGTTAAGGTAACCGAGGAGACTGACTCAGGGGGCGTGGTCATCAAGCTGGAAGTTAATGCGGAGGATAAAGGCAGAGTAATTGGCAAACAGGGCAGAGTCGCGGAAGCTATGAGGACTCTGCTGCGTGTGGTTGCCACCAAAGAGGGTACTAGGGTAAGACTGGAAATCCTGTAATAGCATCCAATCAAATAGGATAAAAAAATAAGCCAGTATCGACGGTTCGATCGATAGTGGCTTTTATGTTTCTACAGGTATTTATACTGTGTTCGTTCCGCTTGGCCTATATCCCGGAGTCCTGCGGCGTTTCTCAGCAACACGCAGTCGTGCAAGTGAGCGTCTCAACGCTGCCTCTGCTCTCGTCTGGTCAATGTCAGGTGTCAGGCTCTTCAGCCGTTCCTCTGCTCTGCGTTTAGCTTCTGCAGCCCTTTCAAGATCGATTTCATCACTGCGCTCGCAGGCATCGGCAAGTACAATAACCTTATCCGGCCGGACTTCAAGGAAACCGCCGGTGATCGCCATATATATCTCATCACCATCTTTACGTATAACCAATTCGCCGGGCGCAAGCATGGTGATAAGCGGAGCGTGCTTCGGCAATATTGCCATCTGCCCATCCACGCCCTCAGCGATGACAGTGGTTACATCCTCTGAAAAGACCTGACGCTCGGCTGTGACAATCTCTAACTTTACAGTTGGCATAATTACGCCCCTAATTTCTTAGCTTTCTCGGCAGCCTCTTCGATAGTTCCAACCATGAGGAATGCAGATTCAGGAAGGTGATCCCATTTGCCCTCGAGTATCTCTTTAAAACCGCGCACAGTTTCTTTAATTGATACGTACTTGCCGGGTATGCCAGTAAAAGGTTCAGCCACGAACATAGGCTGGGACAGGAACCTCTGGATGCGGCGTGCGCGGTTCACCGTGATCTTATCTTCTTCGGAAAGCTCTTCCATACCAAGAATGGCGATGACATCCTGCAGATCCTTATATCGCTGCAATACCTTCTGAACACCGCGGGCAGCCTGGTAATGATCCTCACCAACCACATTCGGGTCAAGGATGCGTGAGGTTGAGGATAAGGGATCTACGGCCGGGTAAAGGCCCAGAGCGGCGATGGAGCGTTCAAGTGATACGACACCGTCAAGGTGCCCGAATGTTGTTACGATGCCGGGATCAGTGTAGTCGTCAGCAGGTACATAGATAGCTTGGAACGAGGTAATCGATCCTTTTTTAGTTGATGTAATGCGGTCTTCCATCTCAGCTACATCTGTGCCCAGGGTAGGCTGGTAACCTACTGCTGAAGGCATGCGGCCGAGGAGGGCTGACACTTCCATGTTGGCAAGTATGTGGCGGTAAATATTATCTATAAACAGGAGGACGTCCAGTCCTTCTGAATCACGGAAATACTCGGCAAAGGTAACACCGGTAAGGGCCACACGTGCACGGACGCCAGGTGGTTCATTCATCTGGCCGAACACCATGATGGTCTTATCTATAACGCCGGATTCTTTCATTTCGCGCCAGAGGTCGTTGCCTTCCCTTGACCTCTCGCCCACGCCGGCAAATACGGAAAAGCCGCCGTGCGCCGTGGCGATATTATGGATAAGTTCCTGGATGATGACCGTTTTGCCAACGCCGGCGCCACCATAGGCACCGATTTTACCGCCCCGGGTGAAGGGGGTGATAAGATCAATAACCTTAATGCCGGTCTCCAGCATCTGGATGGTAGTTTCCTGCTCCTCCAGAGTAGGAGGGTCGCGGTGAATAGGTAGTCTGTCTTTGGACTTAACTTCTCCCAGTTTATCCAGAGGATCACCGAAGACGTTAAATAACCTGCCCAGTGTCATCTTTCCGACAGGTACCGATATGGCAGTACCGGTATCTATAACCTCGGCGCCTCTCTCAAGGCCTTCGGTTGGGCACATAGCCAGACAGCGCACCCAGTTATTACCGATATGCTGCACTGTTTCCAGTACCATTCTCTGGCCGTCTTGCTTGATTTCAAGTGCATTATAAATCGCAGGCAGTTCTTCCTGAGGGAATTCGACATCAACTACCGTGCCGATAATCTGTATTACTTTACCTTTTGCCAAATTGCACCTCCTATTTGAGACCTTCAACGCCTGCGACGATATCGAGCAGTTCCTTGGTGATCATTTCCTGTCTTGCTTTATTAAGTGTCAGCGTAAGATCGGCAATAACGTCATAAGCGTTATCCGTGGCATTGCGCATGGCCATCATACGTGCCGATTGTTCACTGGCAACTGATTCAAGTACAGCATGATATACCTGCATTTCGACGAACCTTGGCAGAAGCTCGTCGAGAACATGCGCAGCGTTGGGTTCGAAAATATATTCAGGACTAACGGTCTTGGGTAGAACTGCCGGCTCAACCGGCAGAACGAGTTCCATGGTAGGTTTCTGGCTCATTAAATTAACGAATCTTGAGTAGGATAGGTATACGCGATCAATCAGGCCGTTCATATAATCATCAATAACTATATGAGATATAGCCATGGTATCGGTCATCTTGGGACGATCGCCTATTTTTATAAATTCGGCGCGTATTTCTCGCATTGAGCGTCGCATGAAATCACGGCCTTTAGTCCCCACCGTAATAACAGAAACTGGCTCTTTGTTCTGTAGTATGAAATTACCGGTGAGTCTGTTCAAGTTGGTATTTAACCCACCGCAAAGTCCCCTATCCGATGTGATGTGGACAATGCCGGTCTTTTTTACAGGGCGTGCCACCAACAGAGGGTGTGTGGCTCCACCGGCTGCAGCCTGTGCAGCCAGGTCGGCAATGACCTGCATGATCTTATCACTATAAGGTCTGCCGGCTATGGCCATGTCCTGTGCCTTTTTCATTTTTGCAGTAGCAATCATCTCCATGGCACGGGTTATTTTAGCCGTGCTCTGGACACTGCGTATGCGGCGTCTAAGTACTTTCGGACTTACCATCTAATCGCCTCAATAAGCAGAGCTCTGTTTAAATTCTTGTATTGCTTTTTTGAGATCTGCTTCGGTTTCAGGTTCCAATTGCTTATCCGATGCTATCTTTTTGCCGATGTCAGGGTGGTTATTTGCCATAAATTTATAGAATGCGTTTTCGAAGGCCGAAACCTTTTCTACCGGGACGTCGTCAATGAAACCATTGGTGACTGCGAAGAGTATCATGACCTCGTTCTCAAGCGATAGAGGTACATACTGGGGTTGCTTGAGTATCTCGGTCATACGCTTACCACGCTCTAATTGTGCCAGGGTGGCCTTATCCAGATCAGAGGCGCCGAACTGCGCAAAAGTAGCAAGCTCGGCATATTGTGCCATGTCCAGCCTGAGCTTGCCGGCAACCTGTCTCATGGCCTTGGTCTGTGCATTGCCGCCTACACGGGACACTGAAAGGCCAACGTTAAGTGCGGGCCGTATACCGGCATTGAACATATCGGTTTCAAGGAGGATCTGTCCATCCGTAATCGAGATCACGTTGGTGGGAATGTAGGCCGACATGTCACCGGCCTGAATCTCAATAATGGGTAGGGCCGTAAGTGAGCCGCCACCCAATTCTGCAGAAAGCCTGGCAGCGCGTTCCAGAAGCCTGCTGTGAAGATAAAATACATCGCCGGGATAGGCTTCGCGGCCGGGTGGACGGCGAAGAATCAGAGAAACCTGGCGGTATGCCCAGGCATGTTTGGAAAGGTCATCATATATTATCAATGCATCCTTGCCCTGCTCCATGAACTCCTCACCGATGGCGCATCCGGAGTAAGCTGAGAGGTATTGCATAGCTGCAGGATCGGAAGAGTTGGCAACTACAACCACGGTATGCACCATGGCGCCGTGCTTCCTTAGAGTTTCAATGACATTAGCCACCTTGGCTGTCTTCTGGCCAATGGCTACGTAGATACATATCAGGTCTTTACCCTTTTGAGCAATGATCGTATCAAGAGCAATGGCTGATTTGCCGATAGAGCGGTCGCCTATGATTAGCTCACGCTGGCCGCGGCCAATGGGAATCAGTGCATCCACACATTTTATGCCTGTATGAACAGAAACATTTACAGGCTGCCTGTCAACGACGTTGGGGGCGATACGTTCAACAGGACGAGTCTTGGTAGTTTTGATAGGGCCTAGCCCATCGAGTGGTTGACCAAGAGTATTTACCACGCGGCCGATAAGTTCGTTTCCTACAGGGACCTCGACTACGCGGCCTGTGCAGTGAACTTCATCACCTTCTTTAATGAGGCTGTAATTACCGAGAATAACGGAGGCTACGTTATCCTCTTCCAGGTTCAGTGCCAATCCCATAATGCCATGTGGGAAGGCGAGCAACTCATTGTTTTTCGCTTTACGCAATCCCTGGATGCGGGCGACACCGTCGCCCACCTGCACCACGGTTCCAACGTCTACCATGGTGACAGTGGCACCGAAGTGCTCAATTTGTTCTTTTATTACCGATACTATATCTTTTTCTTGGGATTTCAATCTGCTCACCCCCTTAAAGGTTGTTTATTTCGTAGCTTCTACCAGGTTTCTCCTCAGCAAGTCCAGCCTATTGCGGACGCTGCCGTCAATCGGTGTATCTTCAATTCTCGCAACCATGCCGCCGAGTATTGAGGAATTGACTTGGAGCTTCACAGTCACTTTATTTCCAGTTATATTTTCAAGCTGACTGAGTATTTTTTGTTTTTCAGCATCGTTAACGGGAACTGCAGTGGTCACCAAGGCATGCTTGATGCCGCGGTAATTATCAAGTACCTTTTCGTATTCATCTGATAGCTGTTCAACGTTCTTTAGCTTTCCCTTGGAAATCAACAGGTAGCATAAGTTGAGGACAAGATCATTTGCCTTGACCAGCTTTTGTTTTATTAACTCTGCCTTAAGATTAAAAGGTACTTTAGGATTATCAATCAGGTCAGCGATCTTGCGGTCTTTCATCAATTCCGCAATCCTGCGAAGTTCCTTTTTCCACTCGTCCAGGTTATTCTTAGCCTGAGCAATCTCGAAGATTGCCTGTGCATATCGCCTGGCTGAAATTGTTGATATCATTTATTTGTTAATCCTGCTTAATTTTGCTTAAAAGTTTTACTCTGTTCCAGAACGTCGTCTATTAGTTTGCGGTGTTTCTGGGAATCAAGCGATTCTTTGATAACTTTTTCAGCGGCAAGTACGGTCAGGTTGGCAAACTCGGAGCGTAGATCCGCTATCGATTTATCACGCTCGAGTTTTATCTCATCTTTGGCTTTATTGATGATAACGTCTGCCTCTTTGCGCGCTCCCTCTTTGGCCTCTTCCTTTATTTTGTCAGCAATCTGAGAGGCATGGGCAATTATGACTTGCCCTTCCTTACGGGCGGTTTCAATGGCGGCTTTTATCTGCTCTTCGCTGCGGCTGGTCTGTTCCTTTATTTTTTCCGCCTGTTCCAGGCTTTCCTTTATCTTAGCCTGTCTCTCATCCAGCATTTTGAGAATTGGCTTATACAGGACTGCCGTGAGAAGGCCGAACAAAATGAGGAAATTGATCAGAAAAGCAACCAGCAGTTGTGGATTAATGCCGATACTTTCCATATTTACCTCAAACTTATGATCCTTTAATTTCCTGCCTCAACGCCAGCTAATATTTCTGGCGATGGCTGGCCGGGATAAATCACGGCCCGAGATACCTATTTCAGGATATTAGACGACCATGGCGAGCAGAATGGCGATAACCAGAGCGTAAATACCGATCGCTTCTGCAAGAGCGCCGATGAGGATCATGTTGGTCATGATGGGTCCCCTGGCTTCAGGATTGCGTCCCAGTGCCTGCATGGCGCCAATGCCAATCAGTCCGAGGCCGATGGCCGGTCCAAGCATTCCCACACTGCCAGCAAGTCCGGCACCTAACATTTTCATAGCTTCTGCGTCCATTTAAAATCCTCCTTTTACTTGAATGTTTTTAATCTAAATTAATGTTCAGCACTTTCTTCATGGTGCGGAGTAATTGCAAGTACACCGAATACGAGTGTCAGACCTCCGAATATCATTGCTTGCAGAAAACCAACCAGCGTCTCAAGTCCATAAAATGGTACCGCCGCAATGAATGGTATTAAGAAAGTCATTACCATAAGCAATATCTCCCCGGCGGTCATATTGCCAAAGAGACGGAATGTAAAACTTACGATCCTGATAAAGTGGCTGAGTATTTCAAGTATTCCTATAAAAATATTAAGGACACCAAAAGCCAGATTGCTGAAGAATGATTTAATCTTTCCTTTGAACAGACTGACAAAGGCGTCTTTAAGCTGCCCGAAATTAAAAAAACCGTCGATGTACTTCAATGGTCCTACTTTGGTCAAGCCTAAAATTTCAATGGAGCAAAAGGCAAATAATGCAATAGACAGGGTAAGATTAATATCGGTATTTGCAGCGCGCAGTAGGGGGACGAAAATTGGTCCCTCCTTTCCATGCTCCCAGAAACCTATAGTACCCCAAATGGGGATGAGGGCCAGCCATGCATTGGTAATAACATAGAGGAAAATGGTTGCTACAATCGGGAGGAAAATACGGGCGTTCTTCTCGCCGGATACCCCTTGAATGAAGTTATATATGCCTTCAACAATTACCTCAGCAAAGCTCTGCAGTCTGCCCGGAATCAGTTTCATTTTGCGCGTAGCTGCGAAAAAAGCAAAGAAGAGAACCAATATAGTGATCCACGATGAAAGCAACGTGTTGGTTATTTTGAATTCGCCTATGTGAAATACGGCTTCAGAGGGTAACTGAACATGGGGTTTGCTTAATTGTAGAGATGGTGGAACCTGAATGTTAAGTAGTTTGCTTCCGAGGGGGCCTAGGACAAATCCGGTTAAGAAAAGTGCGAGAAAGAATATG
>JAPLHI010000068.1 GCA_026389695.1 Chloroflexota bacterium | reverse complement strand
GGTTTCCCGTATGTATTTTCTGGCATCAGCATAAAATATATGGGCGCGTTTGTCCTCAAATGCGCCTGCGTGAAAAGTCGGCAGATGCTTACGGCAAAGACCGACAACCTCCCTGTCGATATCCACCATCACCGCTTTTTTCACCGTCCGGTGCAGCAAAACATCTCGCAAAGTCGCGCCCTCGCCGCCTCCTGCTATAAAAACCGAAACGGGATTTGGATGTGTTATTAATACCGGGTGCACCAGGGATTCGTGATAGATGAACTCGTCTTTTTCCCCGGACTGGATTTTTCCATCGAGTACCAGGCAGATGCCGAAGGTAGCAGTGTCAATTATCTGGGCCTGTTGAAATTTAGTCTTCCTGCTGTGAAGTACGCGTTTAACACCATGTATCTGTATAAGATCCGTGGATAATTCGTCGACGAGCCATTTGTTTTTGTTAAAAAAATTTTGTTTACCCATTTCATCCCACGGAAACCTTTGTCTCCAGTAAAACTCCGCGCTTCAGCTCTATATAAGAGGTTGATTTCGCCTTCAATTTTTCTGCAAGCAGTTTAACCGCGTTCCTGGGTTCTATAACATCACCGCAGGTAAAAATATCAACAGCGGCAAAGTTATATTCAGGCCAGGTATGAATAGAGATATGCGACTCTGCTATTATGACCACGCCGCTAATGCCCTGGGGAGAGAACTGGTAAAAGGAGTCCTTAACCACAGTAGCGCCGATTTGACAGGCTGCTTCCACAAGAACACCTTTCAAATATTCCATATTATTTAGTAACTCCGTGTTACAATCTTTCAGTTCTAACAATAAATGTTTACCCAGGGCAGCCAATTATCCGTCCTCCTCCTAATTATTAATATTATGTCGCATTCCCTATTCAAAATAGCACGTAATTTTATATTTTATGTCAGTCAATTTCAAGAAAATGTATCTTTTTGGCTATTGACAAAGTCAATATGACCTTGTAAAATCTACCCAAAGTTCATCATTATTTAAGGAGGCGTATGCCGTGAGGAGAATTTTTGGTACTCTTGTTGCACTCGTTGTGGCCGTATCGTTGGTACTGATACCCGCCACTGTCTCAGCCGATCTGGGTAAATGCAATGGTTGGGACAAAGTTAAATGGGAAAATAACCAGAATTCCTGGAAGCTATACCTCCAGCACTGGGGCAGGACACCTATAAGTGCCATGTCCAGGCTGAGTGGTCTCTGCGGTCCAGATAAACTTTGTCCGGGCGTTGCCAACATGACAGGCTGCCCAAAGCCCACCGGCTGTGATGTCAATGCATGTCTTGGTGGCTGCAGCAACTGCAATACCGAGATAGGATCACTTGGTACAGCTTGTACCGACTCTCAGAAATGTCTGAATCCCAAGGACAAACCCACATCACTCCCGTTGGATGACTGTCCGCTCAATTGCCCGACTAAAGCGATTTCACAGGGCCTCGGCACCGCAAAATGTGGCGCTGCCTGGGGCAAAAGCCTGTCTTTCGCCGGCAAAAGTTGGGCTCCCGCCGACCTTGGTACCAATTCACTTATCAATGATAAGCAGATGAACCATAAGGGCGGTGACTGGGGTATTACAGGCAGCCCTCATCCGGAGTGCGCTGCTCAAACTTGGGCTTTGCAGAACAATCTTCTGGCCAAATGCAAAATCTGCAAGTAAAGTAGTCAATTAATTTACCTGAAAATAAATAAATAAGCGCTGCCGCTAGGGACCGCGCTTATTTATTTATTTTTCTAACGTACCAAAGAAGAAGCCTATGAAATCCAATGATAAAAAACTTGTAACCGTATATAAAGCTATGGGACAACCTGAGGCCGAGATAGTCAGGGGTCGGCTTGCAGTCGAGGGTATACCGGCCGTTTTAAAATACGAAAGCCTCGGG
>JAPLHI010000182.1 GCA_026389695.1 Chloroflexota bacterium | reverse complement strand
ACTGGCCGATAGGATCATAAAGAACCTGAATGCCCTGCCTGGCGCTCTGGCTGACGCGGCCGAAGCCAGCGACCTCCGTGGTGCTGAAGAAGCCCGCCTGTATAAAGATGATGACTTCATGATGATCATGGGTTCCGGGCCAAATTACTCCACAGCTTATGCCTTTGGCGTTTGTGTTTTGATGGAAATGCAGTGGATGCGCACGTATGTGGGCGAAGCGGCTGAATTCTTCCATGGCCCGTTTGAGGTGCTTGATCAGAATACCCCGGTATTCCTGTTCAAGGGTGAAGATGCCTCCCGCCTGATCGTTGAGCGCGTTGAACGCTTCTGCAAGAAATATACTGAGCGCCTGGTGGTCTATGACTCAAAGGATTATGAGATGAAAGGCATCGATCCGGAAGTGCGCGCCATCGTAGCACCAATGATCCTGTCGAGCGCTGTGGATCGTTTCCCACAACACCTATCGGTGTGGCATAACCACCCGCTCTCCACCCGCCGCTATATGTGGAAATTCGAATACTAAAATGACGCGCATCCTAGGTGTTGGCGATAACACAGTAGATACCTATATCCATCTGCGCACCAAATTCCCTGGCGGAAATGCAGTGAATGTGGCTGTACTTGCGCATCGATATGGCGCTGAGGCTGCTTACCTAGGCTATGTGGGCAAGGATGAATCTGGTGCCTTAATCCTGAATTCCTTGCGGCAGGAGGGCCTGGATGTTTCTCGATGTAAGGAATTGGAAGGTATCCCCACTGCTTATAGCAGTGTGAGTGTGGTAGATGGAGATCGGGTTTTTGGTAAAAGCGATGCCGGAGCCTCTCAATATATCCGGCTGATGGATGATGATCTGGCCTACATTCGGACTTTCGATCTTGTCCATACGAGCGTTTACAGCTTTTTAGAAGAACAGCTTGTAGAATTAAAAACCGCCAGCCGCCTTCTTTCCTTCGATCTCTCGGATCGCTGCGATCAGGAATATTTACAGGGTGTTCTTCCGCATTGTGACATTACCTTTTTATCCCTGGCTAATATCAACAACGATGAACGCGATCGACTGATGCGCATAATGATTTCATTAGGCCCGAAATTGGTGGTTATGACCCGGGGCAAAGAAGGCTCATGGGTTTATGATGGCATTACTTTATATCATCAAGATATTCTGCCAGTGGAAACAATCGACTCACTTGGAGCTGGTGATGCCTTCGCGGCGCGATTTTTGGTTGAAACTGCCCAGGGTGTTTCGATACAGGCAGCAATGAAACTGGCAGCTCAGTCTGCGGCTGAAAACTGTACCCATTATGGAGCCTATGGATACGGACAACCCTATTACTAACATTAACAGCCCTGTTGCAGAGAAGTCTGTTGATAAAAAGAAGACAGCCTCGAAAGAAAGCCCGTATCTGGCAACATGGTAATACCAAAACCGAACGGCGCATGCGCGGCGAATACCCCCCCCACCGTCATCCTGCGTGTAAACCGCAAGCAGTATTATTCTGTGCTGGCAAAGGCTGATTCCGGGAATACCAATGCACTGGAAAACTTTGTCGGGCGTGCGGTGGAAAACAGCCTCAATCTTTATCTCGAAGCCTGCAAACCGGTGATCAAATCTCCCCAACCGGAAGAGAAATGGATCCCATTACGGGATGCCTGTATGGATACCCCCTACAGACAGGAATACCTCAGCCTGCTGGCGCGCCTGGGGTGCATTGAAGCTACGAAAAGGGGAAGGAATTGGTATACCACGCGTCAGGCGATAAAAGCTTACCTCGCCTCTCTTTAATCCCCTCTCAACTTTGTATTATCCCTTCTATGATAGCGATATTGTCAAGGCTTATCGCTATAGAATATTTATAGGACCGGCCTTGAACGGTCGTTTCTAGTGGACCGATGGTTGATCAGCAGCAAAGCCACAGACCGCCAGCGGTCGAACTCCTTGCAAACAACAGCAACACTCTTCAACAGCGTTCCCCTACTCCTGTGGCCACACTTCTTGCGATTGCATTCCTGGCAGCTTCATGAAGCGTCGAGAAGAAATTCTCTCAGACAACCTTCTATCCGTACTGGTCTATGACCAGGTACCCAATAGTGTTTTCGCTTGGAGGCGAGTAAAGAAGCTCTTGGGGAGCAGCCCCATCTATATATCGGTTTCCAGAGGAAAACCCGGGGGAAAAACGGGCAGCTCACACCAGGGAGGAAGTAGTCCTTTCAAGGGTAGGGATCTCGCAAGCTGTCTCAGATCCAATCTTGGGAAAGACAGCGAGTGGACATTTTCAGGCTGAACCACTTCTTAGCAGAGCGATTTGCCGGAGGGAGCATAATCAGCTCAGCTGAAGTGGTTCAGCCTGGGTCGGACAGGCATCGAGTGCATAGAGCTCCTGGATCAACTGGATTTCAAGCAGGCGTCTTCCGGGAGTTCACCCTTCTCGAGGTATTGCCAGAGGTCGACCAACAGCCTGCGAGCTAGGGCAACGATACCGATGCGGCGCGCCCGGCTGCCGCCTTTTGCAAAGCGTTCTTGATACCAGCGGCTGAGCTGGCTATCCGGCTGGTAGCGCAGCCAGGCCCAGGCGATCTCGATCGCCATGGCACGGATGCGGCGGTTGCCGACTTTGCTGATGCCCTGTTCCCGGCTGCTTTCACCGCTCTGATAGGGGGTGGGGGTCAATCCAGCCAGGGAGCCCACTTCCCGCCGGTTGTGAAAGCCGCGCCACGCGAAGAACTCCATCACGTAGACCCAGGCCGAATTCATGCCGATCCCTTTCAGCCGCAGCAGCTGGCGCACCTGCTCCACGGGCAGGGCGGTCGAAGTGCGGACCGCCTGCTCCCGCTCGAGCTCGAGCTGGTTGATCTGCTGCTTGACCAGCTGGTAGCGCTCGTACTCCCGCTTCATCCGGGCATGCAGTGCAGAGGGCAAGGGCGAGCCTTCCCACAGCCGTACCGTCTCCAGGCGGGAGAGAAAATCCTTCTGGAAGGGCAATGCCACTCCCTGGCTGGCCAGCAGACCTTTGAGCCGGTTGATATGATGGGTCTGCTCGGCCTTGAGCGCCATCAGATCACGATGCAGTTGCCGCTGGTCTTCATCTTCCGGGCTGGGAACATGCACGATGCTCCAGACCTTTTTCTCGCCCTGATGGTAGCGCATCAGCATTGTCAGCAGTTTCCCAACATCCATCCGGTCGGTCTTCGCCCGCCGTTTGCGCCGGTTGACTTCGATGCTGGCTGAATCCACCACCAGGTTGGCGACCCCCAGTGTCTGCAGGTAGCGGTGCAGCCAAAAGCCATCCCGCCCAGCCTCGTAACAGCTGAGTACCGGCGCACTCCCCGGCAGACCAAACCGCTCTTTGGCCATATGGATCTCCTTGACTAAGCCTGCCAGATCCCGGGCATCCAGGTCGCGCAGGCGTGGGGCCTGCCCAAACCCGATGGTGAACCCAAGCTTCCACTTTTCGTTGCTGAGTTCGATTGCGCTGTAAAGGTTCTGAGGTTGCGGTGTATCATTGATGGTGCGAGTTGTTTCTGGTTTCATATGAGCTCCTTTCTTTTCTAAAACTTGGCTTAGGGGAGCTTACCAGAAACGACTCGCAATTTCAATTCAAGCTGTGCATATTATCTATATACAGTATCCCCTTGGGGGCACAGGAACATAAAGACCATATATTCCATATGGTACTTTCTTGTTAAATACGCTCTCTCGTTAGAGCGTTTTTTTATTACGTGATATAAGGCACCCCTCCTGAACCAAGCTTCCCCCGCACTTGGCATAGAAACCGCTCCCACCCAGGTTGCTTCGGTCGGTCAATCCGCTAGAGATTTATCGGCTACACAGATTAGAAAAAAGGCGATCCTAGTATCCCTTGACATGAAAGACATATTCGGATAAACTGAATTTTATTCACTGAACATA
The DNA here is from genome assembly GCA_026389695.1 of Chloroflexota bacterium. GTDB lineage: Bacteria > Chloroflexota > Dehalococcoidia > GIF9 > UBA5629 > JAQUQM01. The sequence goes on along the minus strand of JAPLHI010000182.1, from coordinate 3,339 downwards.
ATTCATAATAATTGACATTAGGAACATACTTTATGGAACCTCAAACGGATTTACCCGTGCGTCAGGCCAGTAAATTAGAAACCCGGAATTCCCTACTCCAAGTGGCACTTGAGTTATTTGTCGAGAAAGGCTTTGAGGCAACACGCACCAGCGAAATTGCTCAAAAAGCTGGAGTAGCTGTCGGCACGATCTATTTGCACTTTGGCGACAAGGATGGCCTGCTAAGCGCCATCTTGGTGAACCTGGCAGATAGCATTTACATCCGCGTCAAGGAAGTCTATGAGAAGCATCCTTCCGCACCGCCTGAAAACTTAGCTCGCATGCACATTGAGCAGATCATCCAATATGCCGAAGAGAATCAAAAGATCGCTCCTTTTGTGCTGGATTATGCACTGAGCCGTCATCCGGTCGGAGCGAAAATTATAGACTTCATGGTTTGCCAAATAGAGGAGAACATCCGCCAGGGGCAGGCATCCGGAATCTATCGCACTGACATTCTTCCACCTCTGGCAGCGCGCGCGGAAGCTCATATGAACCTGGTATTGTTGACACATTGGTGAAATTCCGTTTGTCTGGGCTGTACGCGTCGCCGAGATAACTCAACATTTTTTGCGAGAGCGTAAATGAAAAAAAACACATCACTTTTCTGGATCGAATTGGTTCTGTTTGTGGTTTTGATTGCAACAATCCTTACGGTCAGCACGGATATTTTCACCCATTCCTTTATTCACGTTTTTCTTGGTATCTCATTGTGTGCGGGCGCGTTGCTGCACCTCAGTTTGCATTGGAACTGGATCAAGAACGCTAGCCAGCGATATGATCGTTTGTCAGAACCGGCACGTAGCAATGTTTGGCTTGATATGGGATTATTTTGTACATATATCTTATGTGGAAGTATCGGCTTGAGTGCCCGGGCTGTGTTGTTCTCCTTCCACCACCATATCTTCCTGGGCATTGTCCATGTATGCCTGGCTGTCCTGGTTCTTGTTTTACAAGCCATACACATCAGCCGTCATTGGAAATGGATAACGGCGATGGCGCACAAAATAACAGATTTTCCAACATCTGTATTGAGACGCCGATAATATCAACCAAAATATCTCAGTTTCGCATAATTCCATTAATGAAGAGGCATGAAATGAAAAGAACACTTGTATGTTGTCACCCGTACGATAAATCACTTAATACTGCCATCAAGAGTGCAATTATAGATGTACATAAGAAAAACGATGTGAAACTGAAAGTCTTTGACTTGTATGAAAGTCAATTCAATCCTGTCATGAGTCAAAAAGAACTTCAAGAATTTTCAAGAGCCAGGACGAAGGAGGGGATAAATATAGAGAATTTAGATCCCATGGCAGTGGAAATGGCTCAGGAGATTAACGAAAGCGATGAGCTTATTCTCTTGTTTCCAATTTGGTGGGAGCTAATGCCAGCCCAGATGAAAGGGTTCATTGACAAAGTGATTTTCCCGGGTTTGTTCTATTCAAATGTGAGCGAGTTCAAGATGAAATCTGTCTCTGACAAGTTGAAAAAGGTCACAGTGATAACCACCATGAATACTCCCAATATTCTCTATCGAATTATGTACGGCAGTTCCATTAACTTTGCCCTTAAATATGGCACGTTTAGGAAGCTCGGAGTGAAAACGTACCGTTGGATGAATCTAAGCTCAGTTAAGTTTAAATCACAAAACAAATTACAGAAATATTTGAATCAAATTGAAAAAGCGTTTCAGGCTACACACCACCGCGATCTGGCATTAACTCCAACTGCCAGTTAGCAACAAACACGATAAAGAGGAGATCATGCTTTAGATGGTGGTACCGGACAGCGCATGTTTCCACCGTTCAGGCGGACGCAAAGTCCCTGACTGTCATTGATAAAATGAGCGGGATTTCGCAACCAATGGCAAAACTGCTCTATGGCAGCAGCCTTCGCCTGATGGAATCTTTACGCCTACGGGTGAAGAATGTAGATTTCGGCAATCCTCAGCTTGTGGTACAGGATAGCTAGGGAGAAAAAGGCCGTCTCACTTTGTTGCCCGATTCTCTCGTTTCGCCCTGCAAACCCACCAGGAAGATTTGAAGTCCTTCTTATGATTTATCCTCGTATCCTCTGGCGCGGTGGGTGGCTGTTAAAAGCCCGCTGGATAATTGATGAGGAATAACCTATGCTGAAATGAAGGTTCAGGTTGTCAGCCACCCTCTCGATTTAGTATTATCCGTATATAAAGTATCCCCTTGGGGGCACTTGAACATTTAGACTATATGCTCCATGCAATACACTCTCATAAGGATGTATTTGTTTTTAATCACTTTGCCTGGGATGCCACAACCGGTTGATCCGCGAAATTTGGAAATTTCTTGAACGGTTATTCAATGTTCTTAAAAGGCTTATCGTATATAATCAAGTGGTAGAAATAATACCAAAGTAGCTTCCTCGTCCATTTATGTATGGCTAAAACGTATAAATCCCATTTGGATCAGATCAAATCCTTTGCAATCTACCTGGCAAAAATCCTGGTACTGGCTGTTATTTACCACCTGGCAGCCAGGGTGGGTTTAAAGATGGCATATGTGCAGGCCATCACTTCGCCGGTTTGGCCGCCGACCGGAATTGGCCTGGCTGCCCTGCTCCTCTTTGGATATCGGCTATGGCCCGGGATCAGCCTGGGATTGCTGATCGGTTCCCTGCTGACCGGGGCGCCCTTTTCCCTGGCCTTGGGAATAACGATCGGGAACACATTGGAAGCTCTGATCGCAGTATATTTTTTGAAAAGATTTGTTGGCCTTCACAATGAAATTGACCGCATCCAGGATGTTGTCGGCCTGGTATTGGTTTCCCTCGTGTGTACAACCATCGGTGCCAGTCTCGGAACGATAACCCTGATGCTCACTGGGAACGGGGCCTGGCAGAACTTTTGGCCAATCTGGCTTACCTGGTGGATCGGTGACCTGCTCGGAGCTCTGGTAGTTGCACCGGTGTTGCTGACATGGATACCACTCCCATCGCCTCGTTTAATTAAGCGCGTATACATTGAAGCCGGCTTTCTTATCATACTATTAGCAGTCATCACCTGGTTCGTATTCAGCAGTCTGCCACTCAGCGGGGTATTTCATCAGGCGATGATCTACGTCATCTTCCCATTCGTGATCTGGGCGGCATTGCGGTTCGGGCAACGGGGCGCAACCATCGCCGTCTTCATCGTTTCCGGGATCGCCATCTGGGGTACTTCCCAGGGTATGGGTCCGTTCTCGCTCGAGTCAAAGAACGAGAGTCTGGTTCTCCTGCAAACCTTCATGGCTGTCGTGGCTTTGACCGCCTTCATCCTGGCAG
>JAPLHI010000181.1 GCA_026389695.1 Chloroflexota bacterium | reverse complement strand
GGCCATAATGATAGGCGATGAACCCCCCCTGAAACCCCTCATCGACCTTCCCCGTATGAATGAGATTGTTATCGATATGCTGCACCAGAGCCTTAATGCTTTTATCCATCATGACGCTGAAGCGGCCCGTAAGATCGTTTCACGGGACGATGAAATCGATCACCTTTATGACCAGATCTTCCGTGAATTACTTATATTTATGATGGAGGATCCGCGCACTATTACCCGCGCTGAAAGGTTAATCTGGGTCGGGCATAACCTGGAGCGTACCGGGGACAGGGTGACCAATATTTGTGAGCGTGTTGTATTCATGGTGACGGGCAAGATGGAAGAAATGAATATATCTACGTATTAGGTATCCGGTAAAGTAAGCTTATCAGCTTTCAGCGCATATCAAAATTCTACCGTCCACCACCAGATAAGCTTCCCCCTCTGGTAACACTTTTACAGGATTAAGGTCCATTTCCAATATCTGCGGATTGTCTTCCACCATGGCAGAAATTCTAAGTATCAAGTTCTCTATGGAGGCGATATCGGTACGCGGCGAGCCCCGCCATCCTTCAAGTAACTGATATGCTTTAACCGACCTTACCATTTCGCCCGCGTCTATATCCGTTAACGGGTGAATACTGAAGGTAACATCTTTGAATAATTCAACGTACACTCCGCCCAGCCCGAACATGATTAAGGGGCCGAATGCCGGATGCTGTGTAACACCCACTATTACTTCCACACTGCCCTTGATCATCTTCTGGATAATAACACCATCCATTTCGTTTCTTCTGCCGATTTTTTCCAGGTTCTCACCAATACGTATAAATGCCTTTTCAACCTCGTCTTTTGTCCGGCAGTCAAGTATGACCCCTTCTACATCGGTCTTTTGTGTGATGGTAGTGGAAAGGATTTTTACCGCTACGGGGAAGCCAACCGCCTGGGCTGCCGCCGCGGCTTCGGCAGGTGTTTTGGCCAGCCTCAGAGGTACAACTTTTATACCGTAGCAGTCGAGCAGGCCGGTAATCGACTCGGCATCGAGCCAGACCTGTGCTTTCCCCGATTTCTGCAGCGCGCATTTAATGATTTCAGCCGCTTTTTCTTTATTAATGTCAGGAAACTCGGGGATTTTACCTGCCGGTTTTTTAAGGCGCTGGCTGAATTGCAGTGCCCTTGCCAGTGCTCCGGCGGTGGATTCAGGGAATGCAAATGAAGGAACGTAGCCTTTATCTTTAAACCCCAGTTCTACCCTGGTTCCACGTAAGCCAAGAAAAGAAGTTACCAGCGGCTTGCCTCCATCCCGGTAAGCGGGCGCGACTTCCCTGATAATGGCGGCAAACTCTTCGCTCAGACTTAAGATGGGCGGGATGAATATGGCGACAACCATATCGATATTGACATCTTCCAGCAATAATTTGAGCGCGTCCCTGTATTGTTCGATGGAAAACTCCGGTGAGGTGTCAATAGGATTGTACAGGTTGGCCCTGGCGGGAAGAATGGATTTCAAACGCATGACTGTTTTATCGGTAAGCCCGGGCACTTCCAGGCCCCTTGCCCGGCATGCTTCGGCGGTCAGCAACGCAGGTCCGCCGGCATTGGAAATGATAGCTACCCTGTTGCCTGCCGGCAGGGGCTGATTGGCAAGCAGGCTGCCGGTATCAAAAAGGTCCTCGAGGGTGTCAACCCTGATTATACCCGCCTGTTTAAATAATGCTTCCGTGGCAGCCTGATCCGTAGCTATAGCTGCCGTCTCTGAAGTTGACGTCCTGACTTTAAGCGAGGGTGTGGCGCTGGTAACTGTCACCACAGGCTTTTTGGAAGTAATGCTGCGCGCAATACGCGTGAATTTTCTGGGATTACCGAACGTTTCCAGATACAGGAGAACCACGTCCGTTTCGGGGTCATCTTCCCAGTATTGCATCAGCTCGTTGCTGGAGATATCGGCACGGTTACCGATGCTGACAAATGTCGATAATCCTATGTTTAAGCTGTTGGCGTACATTAATATGGCAGATCCCAGGACTCCACTCTGCGTCGCAAAGGCGATGTTGCCGTGCGGCGGGAAAACATAGGAAAAAGTTGCGTTAAGATTGACATTGGGGTTGGTGTTAACCATGCCCATGCAGTTGGGTCCTAACATGCGCATGCCGTAACTGCGAACGGTTTTAAGCAGCTTATTCTGTCTTTCCAGTCCCTCCTGGCCGATATCAGCGAAACCGGACGTCAACACCACTACACCTTTAACGCCCTTGCGGGCACATTCCTCGATGATATGCTGCACGGTGTCGACGGGTGTGATGATGATGGCGAGATCCACATCGCCGGGGATATCCAGAATCGAAGCATAGGCCTTGATCGCCGCAATAGATTCCGCATTCGGATTTACCGGGTAGATTACGCCTTTGAAGTCCTGCTGGATAAGGTTGCGAAAGACGAAATTACCTATTGTATTGGGCCTTCGCGAAGCCCCGATAACAGCTACAGACTTCGGATTTAAGAAAGTTCGCAGCGATGCGATGGAAGCGACCTTCTCGCGTTCCACTGACTTTTGCTCCACAATCGGCGTCGCAGCGAGATCGAGCACACCCAGGTAGGTTGTGCCCTGCATCTGCCTGTGCATGGTGAAGCCGCTGTTCACCAGTACATTCATCATGTCGTGGTTTTCTGAAAGTACTTCTGCTTCAAATTTGGTGATCCGCTTGTCCCTGGCAATATATGCCAGTTGATCTAAGAGGTGGCTGCCAATGCCCAGTCCCTGGTACTTATCTTCAACTTCGAAGGCAATTTGCGCAACGGCATCACCGGGATTTTGGGCATAGCGTCCCACCGCGATGATACGCTCTTCAGCATCTTCCCCCAGTGTGGCAACCAGGGCAAAAGTATTCTGGTAGTCCACCGTGCAGAATTTACACGCTTCTTCATTTGACATATGTGTCATCACATGATGGAAGCGTAGATAAATAGTCTGTTTACTCAGGCGGTTAAAAAAGGCTATCAGCTTCTCTTCATCAGCCGGCACTATGGGGCGCAGGTGTAAGCTTGAACCGTTTTTCAATGCTACTGTTGTAGAATATTTTTCCAGACTTCTGTCATCCGGACCCAACGACATCTCAACACTCCTCAAACAAGCCCGACATATTTGTTAGTTCGGCGATTTTACCTGATTGGTATTTAAATATTAGCACATCCGGTTCCCTTAAATGAACTTGATGCAAGGGGCACTCACATAAGTTGCTGAGGTGGTGGAGGCTGGAATGTACACATGCCACACTCCCCTGAATGTGAGGATGGCGGAGCAAGTTTAATCTTTCTTTTGGAGAATCGCTTTAGCCCACTTTGCTTTGCATGGATTTAATGATATCTTCGGCTTCGCCTACTATACGTTCGATCACTTCTTTGCAGGTGGGGAGATCACGAATCCTGCCGATCACCTGTCCGAAGGGAACCACGCCGTTCTCAAGGTCGCCGTCATCCAGCACCTTGCCCAGGGCTTCAACGCCGATTGCCTGGCGGGCTAATTCAGTTATACCTCTTTTTTGTAAACTACCGAACAGCAAATTCCACATCGGCATGTCAACCTGCTTTCTCAACGCCCATCCGCTTTTCATAGCTTCGATGTAGGA
>JAPLHI010000208.1 GCA_026389695.1 Chloroflexota bacterium | reverse complement strand
AATTTCTCAAATGGCTGCAATTCCGCCCTCTTCCTTTTTAACTGTTCATGGCTGTCTTTTTCGTAGCCAAGCTCTCTTTGTTGCTCTTTCAACGCCTTAAGCATTTGTTGTTCGTCCGGAGCATAATTACTATTCTTGATATCATCATCAAGTTGGCGTAGCCTCAGCTTTTTTGGGGATAATTGGTCGCCTGCTTCCTTTGCTTCAGATATCTCCTTTTCGGTAACTGCTATCAATCGCTTTAATTTATCGCCTTCGGCCTTTATGGCCGATTCCTTTTGTTTTAGATCTTTTTCCAGTGCGGACAACTCCGCCCGGTTACGTGAAATAATATCCAGATTCTTGGCGTGCTGTGTGATATTTTGCTGCATTTCGGCGCTTAGTTTTTTATCAATTCGGGCACGTCCTTCCGGCCCCAGCTCCGTTTCGCAGAGCGGGCACTTGGCGTCGGCGTGCGATATCATCGCGATCTTTGTTTTTAGGTCTTCAATTGCCTGCGATAGCTGATTGTTTGACGCTGCCGTGGAACTAATCGAAGCTGTCAATTCATTAATTAGCTTCCCTTTGTTTCCCAAAATTTTTTCCTGATTCTCAACATCCCCCTGTTGATTCAACAATCCGGACAATGCTTCCTGTAGCTGATAGAGTTTGTTATGTTTTGCCTCCAGGTCTGCTATTTGGCTCTGGAGAAGTTTACGTTCACTATTAAATGTATTCATTACCGCCGTTATTAGTTTCTCCAGCTTTCCTTTTTGTTCAAGAATATTAAGTAGTTGTTTCAATCTACTATTCATCTGCTCATCGGCGGCGACGACGTTCAAGTATTCTAAATATTTTTCCTGAACTGTCTCCTTCTTACTGAGAACTTTATTAAAATTCTCAATGTTATTGGTATGGTCAATCAAACGTTGTCGCCATTTTTCAAGGTCTTGTTGGAAGTTTAGGAGCTGTTCTTGATACAGTGCAAGCTGTTTTTGCTTGATAAGCAAGGCATCTTTTTGTTGTCGGAGGGACGAGATCTCGCTATCCAATGAGGCAATGGTTTTTTCCATATTGTTGATTTCATTAATAACAGTGGTCAGATCTTCCTCATACTCGACTTTCCTGCTTATTTTAGATGCGAGCATATTTATTTCAATTTGAATATTGTCTTCTTCAAATTTTCTTTTTTCCGAGACTTGTTTGGCTTCTTTCTCAAGTCCTTCATAAAAGGAGAGATCTAAGATGTCGGCAAGAATTTCCTTGCGTTCAGAAGGCCTTTTAGTAGTAAACTCGTTGGATCTTCCCTGCAGTAGCATGGCGCTATTAATGAAAGTTTGATAATCAAGGTGGAGCAGTCCGATTATTTTGTGCTGGGTTTCAGTGCGATTCTGCTCTGTTATGGATTTATAGTTACCGTTATTTTTTACCTGCAATTCAAGCATAGGTTGCCCTGATCGTGAGTAGGTTGATCTTATATGTTTGCGGATAATACGATAAAGCAAACCATTTGTATTAAATTCCAGTTCTACCTCCATTTCATTCTGACCAAGACAAATAAGATCGTCGTCGGACTTGGCACGGGATTTACCCCACAAAGCCCAGGTTATTGCATCGAATATGGCGGATTTACCGCTTCCATTATCTCCACAGAGGCAGGCAACATGAATTCCATCAAAATGAAGCGGAGGTACACTCCCCCTATAGCACATGAAGTTCCTGAGGGTCAGTTTGGTAGGAATCAACTCATCAATCTCCCAAATGCGAACAATTATTCGAAAATGAGAAGAGGTTAATAATAAAGAAATATGCTATTCTATATTTTAGCAGTATTAATTCTGGTATAACACAAAGTATAACGATAACTGATCCTTGCGATCATATTTTACCACACCAATCACAATATGAATGTATTACTAAAATATAATCGAGTATTAATATGTTTGAAATTCTAACTGAGAAGCTAAGTAAAATTTTCAGCAACCTTGGTAATAAAGGCAGGCTCAGTGAAAAAGAGATAGACGATGCTCTGCGACAGATACGTTTAGCACTTCTGGAAGCTGACGTTAATTTTAAGGTTGTTAAAAGTTTCCTGGCCGGCGTAAGAGAAAAGGCTCTGGATACAAAAATACTCGAAAGCCTTACTCCGGTGCATCAGATAGTAAAAATAGTCAATGAAGAGCTCATTAACATTCTGGGAAACGAAGCATCGCGGCTAAAGACTGCTGCACATCCACCATCAATAATAATGTTAGTAGGTTTGCAGGGAGCGGGAAAAACGACTACAGCCGCCAAGCTTGGTGCATATTTGAAACAATCGAATCACAGAGTACTTCTGGTTGCGGCAGATACACGCCGACCTGCGGCCGTTGACCAGCTTAAAGTTTTGGGCGAGCAACTGGATATTCCGGTATATTCGGAGGATATTAAATCAGATCCAATACAAATTTGTAGTAATGCCATCAAAAAGGCAGATGAATTAGCCTCTACATGGGTTATTATAGATACACAGGGACGCCTGCACATTGACGAAACCTTAATGGATGAACTGGTTGCTATCAAGAATAAAGTGACTCCGGTAGAAATACTGCTAGTGGCTGACGCGATGACTGGTCAGGATGCAGTGATGATATCCGATGAATTTAATAAAACCTTGGGATTAACAGGTTTAATTCTTACCAAGTTGGATGGTGATGCCAGGGGTGGCGCCGCTCTTTCAATTAAGTCAGTTACCGGAATCCCTATCAAATTTATTGGTATAGGGGAAAAAACCAATGCACTCGAAGCTTTTTACCCGGACAGACTGGCTTCGCGAATCCTTGGAATGGGTGACGTATTGACGTTGATTGAGAAGGCTGAAAAAACATTTGATAAGAAACAGATGGAACAGCTCGAAACTAAAATACGCAAATCAGAATTCGATCTTGCAGACCTTCTAGGGCAACTACGTCAAATAAACAAAATGGGGAGCTTCAGTCAACTAGTTGAGATGATTCCGGGTTTTTCAAAGATGACAAAGGGTATTTCGGACAAAGAAAGCCTTAATAGGATAAAGAGGGTGGAAGCAATTATTCTTTCGATGACTTCCGAGGAAAGACGAAATCCGGATATAATCAATGGAAGCCGTAAACGCAGGATAGCAAAAGGCAGCGGCACAACACTCAGCGAAGTAAACCAATTGCTAAATCAATTTTATAATATCCAAAAAATGACTAAATTAATCGCTAAAGGCAAGATGCCCCGCCATTTTGCTGATATGATAGGGCATTAACACAATCATTATTTGGTTGTTTTAGTTACACCGGATATCCTGATCTGTCCTTCACCTACTGTGACATCCTTAATATCGAGTTTTAATTCTTCTAATGGTATATTCAATTTGATCACTATATTTGCCAGGTTTTCTACAGCACGATCAATGCCATCAGGGACGGGTAGCTTCCCCAGAAAAAAGTCCCTGACAATAATTTTGGGTTTGCCATTCTCGACCTCAACCTGTCCAAGGATTCCCGTTTTTAAAGGTAAGCCAGGAACATTCCAGGATGTATACGTGAGCGAATAACCTTCATTAAAATTCACCAGGATTTCTTTGGCTGGTATACTTCCCTCGGCGAGCATCAAACTAAGTGCGGAATTAATCTCGTCTTCGGTAATTGTAAGGTCAACATTTTTCTGCGTCTTGGTGCTTTCAGCAGCTGCAACGCCTTTCTTCAAATCATTAATTTTCTGGTTTAGACTGTCAATAGCTTCCTGTGTTGGAAAAGCGGGTCTCATATTTGACCGTATATCTGGTGTAAGAAAAGCGAGTATATACCCAATGATTAAGGCTATGATAGCCAGAATTGCTATCACCCCCATTACCATTAAAAATCCCTGAAGGATTTTCATGAAATTCCTCCTTAATATATGCCGAACAAATAATTATTCAAGGTAGTCTTTTAATTTACGACTTCGACTTGGATGTCTCAATTTGCGCAAAGCCTTAGCTTCTATCTGCCGAATTCTTTCACGGGTAACATTGAATTCTTTACCAACTTCCTCAAGTGTTCGAGCCCGGCCATCCTCAAGGCCGAACCTCAAAAGCAAAACCTTTCTTTCCCTATCAGTGAGTTCGCTAAGTACTTTATCAAGTTGAGCTTTTAATAACTCGCGCGAAGCGGCATCCGCAGGGGGCAAAGTCGCTCGATCTTCAATAAAATCTCCCAGGTGACTGTCTTCCTCTTCACCTATCGGCATTTCCAAAGAGATGGGTACCTGGGAGAGCTTCATGATCTCTCTAACCTTTTCAGCGGAGATCTCCATACCATGCCCAATTTCCTCGCAGCTCGGTTCCCGTCCGAATTCCTGAGATAATTTGCGGTTGACTTTTAACAGCCTGTTGATGGTCTCGACCATATGCACCGGAATACGAATAGTTCGTGCCTGGTCGGCAATGGCGCGTGTTATGGCCTGCCTGATCCACCAAGTTGCATAAGTGCTGAACTTGTAACCTTTCCGGTATTCAAATTTTTCCACTGCTCGGACCAGTCCTATATTACCCTCCTGGATCAAATCAAGGAGTGGCATGCCATGCCCAACATACTTTTTAGCAACACTGACTACGAGGCGCAAGTTTGACACCGTCAATTGTTTACTAGCTTCTTTGCCCTCTTTATCTATCTGTTCGAATTTCATCAGAAACTGATGATTCATAGACTCCAATTTTGCTAATAATTTTGCATCAAATCCTTTATTTGCCAGCTGTTTAAATTTGTCCCATGTAATATTGCCATCTATGATCGAGAAGATCTCCGGATTAATCATCCTGACGTATATGGAATAATCGACAAGCCTTTTTTCAATCTCAGGAGGCTCGAGATTGAGTTCTTTGGCAATTTGAATTACAAGTTCCTGATTAATAAAATCATCAATGGCGTGATGCAACTTGTGATTCAATATTTTTTCTTTAAAACTCGATTTTCGATGTATATCCAAATGCTCGGAAAGTTTGTCTATAACATGATCACATATACATAGATTTCTTAATATCTGTAATATATAATCGGATAATGAAGGAGCCCGCCCCGCTGCTATTTTGAAAAGATCTTTGATATTTTCCATGTATTTGTAGGGCTCTATCTTGCTCGCCAGTTCACGTTCGAGCTTGGCATTCAGCAGCGGATATTTACCAATCTCATGTAAATACATCCTGACAGGATCATCAATTGCTTCATGCTCGGCAAGCTCAACTTCAAGTTCAACCAGCGGTTTTTCTACGGTTTCCGGCTTTTCCAGCCATTCATCCTCTGCAAACTCGGTTGGTTCTTCGATATCATAAGATATGAGGTCCTTTTCACCCTGGACCGCAGGTTCGGCTTCCAGCCGGTCCCAATGGTCAGGTGGAACTTCAAACCCATCTACCGGCAGCCCTGTGGCATTTGTTTCAGCAACAAATTTCTTTACAGGATTTTTATCGTCAGCTTTAGTTGAGTGCGGTTTTATCTTTTTTGTAGATCTGACCATTTAAGCTCCCTTTGTGCGGCCAAAGAAACGCCTTCGTTTTCTGAAAATTTCTTTTAATTGCTGGCTAAATCAGCATGTTTTTGTGCAATTTGTTCATCACAACAATCTGATACGCTGATGTATTTATCCTCACGCAAAGAAGGAGGGAATTGCTTATCAAATTGGAGTAAGTGATCGAAATATCCGTGTAAAGCCGGATCTAAATTTTCCTGAATAAAATTCATATCAGGATTCTGCTGCCATTTAAACAATATATCCTTATTTTCTGATTGCTCAAAATAGTTTGCGGATAAATTCATTCCAACTGACCTGAGATCCGGATATTTTAATAATAGCGTCAGACAATACTCCTCCAGATATCTTGATGAAGCTGTTAAATCAAATGGGCTTTTGGATATCTTGGACCCTTTTGCTCTTTTATACCGTTGTTCCTGATTCTGTATATTGAATAATGCATCTTTAAGGAATCTCTCGTCAATATTTATTAGCTGAGCGAGTTTTTGAACATAATGGGCGCGGCGAACCGGGTCATCAATTTGGGATAAAATTGGTAAAAATTTTGTAACTACTGCAGATTTATCTTGGGAACTAGTTGGATTTAAGTTATCAATTTCTTTTTTTAATGTAAAATCAATTATCGGTTGTGACTCATCAAGTAGCTTGGCCCATTGTTCCGGTGATTTTCTAATAATTTCATCTGGATCTTTACCATCTCGAATCTCAACCACCTGGATTTCATACTTAACTAGTTCATTATAGGTTTTAGGTGTCGCCCAGGGCATCCAGTGTTCTTTTGGAATTTGTTCATCAATAGTGACGATACTTCTGGCTGTGGCTGCCAATCCAGCTTGGTCTGCGTCCAATGCAATAACAATATTTTTCGATAATTTACGTAAAACATAAATTTGCTTTTCGGTGAGTGCAGTGCCCATGGACGCAACAGTATTTTCAAACCCATACTGGTGGGCAGTGACTATATCCATGTAACCTTCCATTATTACTACCGAGTCTTTCTGTCTAATAGCTGACTTTGCCCTGTCAATACCATATAAAACGTTGCTTTTATCGAAGAGCACGGTCTGAGGCGAATTAATATATTTAGGCAATGAATCATCAAGCGTGCGACCGCCACACCCTAGTACACTACCCTGAATATCACGTATGGGAAAAATGAACCTGTTACGGAACCGATCATAATATCCGCCGGCATCACGTAATATAATTAGACCGGCTGAAAGAAGTTCATCCTCATGATATCCTGAATTCATAAGGTGATTGATCAAATTATCCCATCCGGGCGATGCATAACCCAGTTGAAAGCTTTCTATTGTTTTATCATTCAGGCCACGCTTTTGGGCATATTGCCTCGCGGCATCTGCTTCAGACGAATGTAATAGAAGGTAATGAAAATACTCGGCAGTCAGTTCATTTATTTTTATTAACCTATTCTGTTTATCGCGTTCCTCGCTAGTGGTTTTGGCAGACTGGTAAGATAATGTCACGTTGGCTTTTTCAGCCAGTAAACGTAAGGTTTGGCTGAAATCCAGCCCCTCCTTTTTCATAACAAAGCCGAAGACATCCCCACCTGTTCCACAGGCACCGAAGCAATGCCAGCTTTGTTTATCAGGAAAAACGAAAAATGAAGGGGTTTTCTCGGCATGGAAAGGGCAGGTCGCCTTAAAATTACGCCCTGATTTCTGAAGCTTTGTATATTGGGAAACAATATCGACAATGTCGATTTTTTGTTTTATTTCGTCAACAACGTTCATCGCCGTTATTTTTAGTAAAATTTAAATAGTAGTTTTTTCAGATAACCTTTCAGCCGTGAGTATAGCGTAGTGATCCGTCATACCCGCGATATAATCAGCAACCTTGCGCTCAATAGGATCACTCTTGGAATTGTATTCTGGGGGCAATTCTTGGGGATTTTTTATAAAGTAGTAAAATAAAAACAACATGATTTCACGGGCTTTTACCACATCATTACTACTGAGACTAGGATAATATACCTGTCGAAACAAAAATTCACGTAATTCATTTGCTGGGCTAAGAACCGAACTACTCATACTTATCAACGGTTGGTTTCTGTCCCCATTTCGCATATTTTCCGCGGAGATGTTTACTATATCAGTCACAAGGGTATTGATCCTCAGTGAATTGGTGCCTCCTAAAACCTTAACAGTGGAACCCGGCAAATCGGTTTGTGAAATAATCCCGGCTCTGATGGCATCTTCTACATCATGATTAATATATGCTACCATATCCGCGATTTTAACAACTTGTCCTTCGATCGTAGATACGTTATTCCACCCTTCTTCAAGTATATCGAGGTCTCCTTTGGAGTGGTTCAGGATGCCATCCCGGACTTCAAATGTCAAATTTAAACCTCTACCCCTCTTTTCCAAAACGTCGACTACCCGTAGACTCTGTTGATAATGCCTGAAACCACCCGGCAGAAGCTCGTTCAAGACTTGCTCTCCCATATGCCCGAACGGAGTATGCCCCAGGTCATGTCCCAGTGCTATTGCTTCGGTTAGGTCCTCATTCAAGTTTAGTGCACGGGATATAGTGCGAGATATTTGAGCGACTTCTATGGTATGTGTTAATCGAGTAACATAGTGATCGCTGAGTGGAGCAATGAAAACCTGGGTTTTGTGTTTAAGACGGCGAAACGCATTGCAGAAAATAATGCGATCACGATCTCGCTGAAAATCTGTCCTTAGAGGACATGGTTTTTCATATTTAAGCCTACCGCGGCTGGTGGCACTTTTGGCTGCAAAAGGAGATAGGCGTTCTTCAGCCTGCTCCAATTGCTGCCGGACATTTAAATCAGCCATGATGCGTGATGTACTATCAGCCTTATATTACAAAATTATCGGACAGTAGC
Organism: Chloroflexota bacterium; assembly: GCA_026389695.1. Taxonomy (GTDB): domain Bacteria; phylum Chloroflexota; class Dehalococcoidia; order GIF9; family UBA5629; genus JAQUQM01. The sequence goes on along the minus strand of JAPLHI010000208.1, from coordinate 4,030 downwards.
CAATTTCACTACAACTGATTTAACGATTTTGCGTTAATTGTCTTTTAATTTAGACATTAAAAAGGAAATGTGCAATATCGCCGTCCTGGATGATATAGCTCTTCCCCTCCAGCCTCAACAAACCATGTTTACGGGCTTCCGGCATACTACCGCACTTAATGAAATCATTATTATTGATAACCTCAGCCCTGATAAAACCTCGTTCGATATCTGTGTGAACTTTGCCTGCGGCCTTAACGGCTGACGTGTTTTTCTGAATTGTCCATGCCTTGACTTCATCAGTCCCTACTGTGAAGAACGATATCAGACCGAGCAGTGAATAAGAGTGCCGGATAACTACATCGAAAGCAGCTTCTTTGAGTCCGATATCGTTTCTAAATTCATCAGCTTCTTTTTCGCCCAATTGTGATAATTCCATTTCAAGTTCCCCGCACATGGAGATAATCTCAATTTGCGGTTGAGTATAAGCTTTAATTAAATCTGCCTGCATATTTTCTGCATCAGACAATTGCTTCTCACCGATATTTATTACGATAAGCATAGGTTTGGCAGAGAGAAATTGATAGTTTGAGGTAGAATGCACTTCTTCAGCAGACAAGGTTTGCAGACGGATAGGGATTCCCTTATCCAAGGCTTCTTTAATCCTCAGTAGTAGTTCTTGCTCCTTAAGAGCCGCGTCACGTTCACCGGATTTACCCATTTTTAAAGAGGATTCAATGCGGTTGAGCCTCTTTTCAATAATGATGAGGTCTGAAAAAATGAGTTCCATATCGAGGGTCTCAATATCCCTCCGAGGACTAATGCTACCTTCTATATGCGGGAGGTTAGCGTCTTCAAAGGCCCGTACAACCTGCAAAATTGCATCGGAAGTGCTAAGGTAATTTAACAATTGACCGCTAATACCCTGCTCTTTCCCAAATCCCTTGGTTAATCCACCTATATCGACATATTTTACTTCAGCAGGTGTGGTTTTTTTAGGTCGAAATATCTTAGAAAGTTCCTGTAGACGACTATCAGGTACTTTAGCTACTGAAAGGTTAGTGGAGATGCCGCTGGACGCGTAGGGCTTTATATCGGCTGTGCATCTGGTTAAAGCATTGAAGATCGTAGTCTTTCCGCTTGTGGGCAATCCGATAATGCTGATTTCCATTTTATTGCTTTCAATAGTTTTACACACTATATGATAGTGGAGGTTAAATTGCAATAGTGGAATAGCCTTACTAAGGTTGTAGTAATTTTAAGCTGTATGTTATAATCATTGAACTTTCGCAATCTGGAGGGATTACTGTGCCCAGTTATGAACTGGTATTTGTATTAAATCCTAATATACAGGAAGAAGAATTTCCACGTTCCTTAGGAAAAATTAACGATCTTATATCTAAGCTTGGCGGAACTGTAACTGAGACTAATCAATGGGGAAAAAGAAAACTGGCGTATCCGATTAAAAAGCAGGCTGAAGGCAACTACGTTCTGGAAAAGGTGCAGATCAAACAGACAGCTTTGAAAGAACTTGAAGCAGGTTTGAAGCTTTCTGAGGATGTTTTAAGGTATTTATTTATACGTGAAAAAAGCTAATATTCGGGAGGATTGGGCGCGATGGCGAGCTTAAATAAGATTCTGCTAATTGGCAATGTCGGTGGTGACCCGGAAATGCGTTTTACACCCAGCGGTGTGCCTGTGACAACATTTACTATGGCCACTAATCGTAGCACGACTTTATCGGACGGGAGTGTAAAAAAGGAGACCGAATGGTTTCGTATAAGCGCCTGGCGGAAACAGGCAGAAACCTGTAATCAATTTGTAACAAAGGGAAAATTAGTATATGTAGAAGGCAGTTTGCGGACACGCACCTGGGATGGCAAAGATGGTCAAAAGCACACATCTCTTGAAGTGAATGCCGACAGAGTATTATTTTTGGATAAACAAGGCGTTGCAGTTCTGCCACCTGAAGAAATATCTACTGATGAAGAAGGGGATATTGAACCGGATGATCTCCCTTTTTAAATCAGCTGCATGAAGGAGGAAACAACTCAAGGAAATGGAAACCAATACTGGTCAAGTAAAAAGGGAAAGAGGACGTAAATTCATAGTCAAGCCGAAAGTATGCACTTTTTGTGCAGATAAGGTTGTTATAGATTATAAGAATTTTTCCTTTCTACAGAGGTTTGTATCCGATCGAGGTAAAATAGTACCTCGAAGACGCACAGGTGTCTGTGCAAAGCATCAGCGCAGTTTAGCCCAGGCAATTAAGAGAGCACGTTATCTTGCTCTTTTACCTTCAGCACCTCATCACGTCTATAACATGTCTCACGCAGAACGAAAAGGATAGTTTTATCTGGAGTTATTAAATTGCCTAAAAGGACTTATCAACCTAAAAAGACCGGCCGAAAAAGAAAACATGGATTCCGAGCAAGAAATTCTACACGTGATGGTCGTGACGTATTAAAAGCACGACGCCTGAAGGGACGTTGGAAGTTAACTCAAGTATAGAGATAATGGCCAAGAAATTGGCTTTAACCAGGAGAGCACAATATCTAGCGGTCTACGAATCTGGGAAGGCTTATGCCAGTTATATATTGGTAATAAAGATGCTTCCAAACAATCTTGAAACCACGAGAGTTGGTTTTTCTGTAACCAAAGAAATCGGGAAAGCCGTGATTCGAAACCGGACTAAGCGCTTACTCAAGGAAATAGTGAGAGTTGTGGATATAAAAACTGGCTGGGATATCGTTTTTATAGCAAGACGTAAAATAGTTGAAGCGGATTATCATCAGCTTTATAAAGCTATAACCGAGTTGTTAAAACGCGCGGATTTAATGGAACAGAATGCTTAAGCTGTTTGCACTTAGATTGATCAAGGTTTATCAGAGAACTATATCACAGGTTACTCCGTCAGCATGCCGCTTTACTCCTACGTGTTCACAATACGGCTATGAAGCAATTGATAAATATGGAATTTTCAGAGGGGGATGGATGACTTTTTTGCGGATATGTCGATGTAACCCCTGGACACCGTGCGATTATGACCCTGTGCCGTAATAGTGTATTACTTTTAATAAATTATGTTGAAGAAATTTTGTGTCAGAGCGATGATTAAGACTGCGAGTTTAGCCAGAGGCGTTCTTGTATGCTGCATAATAGCTACAGTTTTTCTAACTGGTTGTACATCTGCGTCGGGAGCCGGCTCGTGCTCGGGGCCTTCTGCACAGGGGTGGTCTGGAGTTGTACCCTTTAAACAGGTGTTGTGCTTTGGCTCCATGGAGGGCCATGTAATTGCGCTGGACCCGGTAGCACGCAGTGATAATAAGACTTACCCCACTGAAAACGAGTGGGCATACACTATAAAAACTGCTACTCCCGGCGCTGCCTGCGGTGCCATGTGTGGTCCTTCTACTTCTGCTTCAAGTATGGGTATTTATGCCACTCCGGTTACAAGCGGTGATCTGGTTTATGAAGGTACATATTCGGGTAAGCTTTATGCTTTGAATGGAAATAGGGGAGTCGTCCGATGGGTATATCCAAGGGAAGGATACGAGACGGTAGGTGGTGTGGTCGGCAACATTATTTCGGATGGACAGAGTGTATTCTTTGGAAGCTCCAACGGTAAACTATATGCTCTGGATGCACTTACCGGCGATTTTAAATGGGAATTTCAGACTTCCAATAAAATATGGACGTCACCTGCATTGGACAATGGCGTAGTTTATATTGGCAATTATGGTGGAAATATCTATGCGCTGTCAGCCGAAAGTGGAAAAGCCATCTGGGAGATAAAAATTCCTTCAGCGGTTGCTTCATCAATAGTAGTATCCGGTGGCAATCTATATTTTGGTACTTTTGACCGCTATCTCCATGCACTGGATAAAGCTAACGGGCAGGAAAAATGGAAAGTTCAGGGTGGCAACTGGTTCTGGGCTGCGCCGGTAATTAAGGATGGGGTTGTCTATGCTGCTTGCCTTGACCGAAAGGTATATGCTTTGGAAGCCGACAGCGGCAAGGAGATCTGGCAATTCAGCACGGAAAGTCCGAT
>JAPLHI010000146.1 GCA_026389695.1 Chloroflexota bacterium | reverse complement strand
GTTCAAGGCTGCGGTGGAGAAAGCCGGCGGCACCGACGATATGGACAAGTTGATCGCGGCATTCGAAACGGTAAGCTACGATGGTGTTCTCGGCAAGGAAAGGGTCGAGATGACCAAGGTTCCCGGTTTCTTCCATTCCCGCGTGTGTTCCGAGCCCAACAATCCCAAGAAATTAATCCCCGATGCCATGGGTATCGGCATGGCCCAGGTGCAGGCCAACGGCGAATATATACCGATGTACCCCACTAAATTTGCGCAGGTAGACAAGTACAAGACCCCTGCGCAACTGCGCACAGAAGCCGGCATTAAATAATCAAGGCTGAAAAATAATCTCAAGCATTTTCGCTTGATCTAAGAGGGGCGCCCCCCGAGGGGCGCCTCCTATTTTACAACCGGCGGTGGATGAAATTTTACTTCCCGGCACTTATTCGTATAGAATTTCTGTCGATACAATCAGTATGACCGTATACTGATCGCAGGTGAATAGATTGGATATTGAAAAGAAACCACGCCGGGTAAAGAGGCGAACTTATAAGGACGAGCGGTTGAAGCAGATAGTGAAGACAGCCGCCAAGCTCTTTTATAAGAATGGATATGCCCAGACTACTACCCGGCAGATAGCCGAAGCCTGCGGTATAAGCCAGGGCAACCTCTATTATTACATAAAGTCAAAGGAAGACTTCTTCAACCTGTTCGTAGACATGACTACGAGCACATTCGAGGGATATGACAGCGAAATACGCAGCCAGTTACCGCGTATTTCTCATACCGAGGCAATGAAGCGCAGGATTAAGGAAGGCCTGCGGCTTATAAATGCCGTCCAGGATATGATATTGTTCCTCTACCGTGAGTCCAGGATCATGAGCCCTGATCACCTTGACCAGGTCATCAGGCAGGAGCTTCACATAGTCGACCTCTTAAAGACAATAATCGAGGCAGGATGTAAGACAGGGGAATTCGGCGTTAAGGATCCCCAACTGGCCGCCTATCAAATCCTGATGCTGGAACATATGTGGTCATTGAAGAGGTGGTACCTGAGAAAGCATTATACCCTGGAAGAATATATCGTGAAATGCCAGGAAGCCGCCGTGGGTATAGTGCGCGCCAGGGAGGTAAAAAAAACTGTTAAAAATACTGCCCCAGCCCGGAAAACCCGAAAATAATGTTCTTACATAATCCACGGTCTGTAGACGCACGGAAAAATATTCCTGGACACCGCACAATATCCTCTTGACAATTATTATTTGTTGATGGTAAATTGTGTCCCATTAGTTGTCGACTGAGTAGTCGGTCGCAGTTGGCTCGGACGGTTATAAAAGTTCTCATTTTGAGCTGAAAATCAAGGTATAGTGTAGAATACTCCCGTAGATGTTTGAGGCAGCAGTTTATCAACGGCACAAAGCAAAAAATGAGGTATTTATAATAATCTTCTCCATTGATTCCATTACGGATACAATAACAAAAAGAGATCTACATGCCCTCTTATCAGGTAATGGCGGTCAGCAACAGATGGTTGCCATCGCGCGCGGGCTGATGGCACAGCCGGAAATGCTACTGCTTGACGAACCATCCCTGGGCTTGAGTCCCATATTGCGACAGCAACTGGCCGAAAAAATAAAGGAGATTCACCGTGAGGGAGTGACACTGGTACTTGTGGAGCAGAACGCCCGCCTCGGGCTTATGCTGGCATCTTTCGGTTACGTACTGGAGAACGGTGAACTGAGTTTGAAGGGTAAAACTTCCGACTTGATGCTCGATGAAAACGTGAGGAAAGCATATCTCGGAATGTAGCAGCCCGTCGTAAAGGTTGCTTGAATTAAATCCTTAACCGATTCCATTAAATATGCGAAGGGGGAAATATTATGCAGGATTATCCATGGTTGAAAAGCTATGACCCAGGCGTGCCTCATACGTTACAGCCCTATCCACCGATAACCGTGCTGGATGTCCTGGCGGACAGCTTAAAACAGAAGCCGGAGCATCCACTATGCATCTTCCAGGGCAGGGAGGTGCCTTATATCGAGATTGAGGAGCACAGCAATGCGCTGGCAAACGCGCTCATTGCGGATGGGCTAAAGAAAGGCGATAGAGTTATCTGTCTTTTCCTCAACAGCCCGCAGAGCTTTATTGCATTCTTTGCTATCTGGAAGGCGGGAGGAATCGTGGTGCCGCTCAATCCGCTGTATACGGCCTTTGAGCTGGAACGCTCGATAAAAGACGTCGAGGCTGAGGCGGCAATAATCGATTCGCAGTATTACAAAACGGTCAAATCCTTCCAGGATCGTACAAAGGTGCACATGTTGATTGCTTCAGATGTGGATACCTATGCCAAAACACCTATAAAAAAGGAAGGTGAATCAATACCACTGGAAAAAAAAGACGCCTGGTGGAGCGACCTGGTGGAAAAATACCAGGGGTCACCCCGTCCTGCCATCAAAGTGAACCCGACGGATATGGCCCTTATCCTGTTCAGCGGCGGCACCACGGGCACTCCCAAGGGCGTCAAGTGCAGTCACCATGCAATTATCGTGACAGGCACAGCGTTTACCGCATGGTATAAGTCAGTGACCGTCCAGTGGGAGGATAAAGCACTGGTGATGCTTCCCCTGTTCCATTCCTTCGGTGTGTATGTATCCTTTGGATTATTGTTGATGGGCCATATGCCACAGGTGCTGATTTTGAACCCCCGGGAAATAAAGAACATCGTGGAATCCGTAAGGGATTACAAAATAGCCACTATGTCTGCCACGCCCACAACCTTTATTGCGATACTGAACTATCCTGACTTGAAGCCGGATGACCTTCGATCACTCACACGGGTGGGATCGGGCGCTGCCCCGCTGATGGCAGAGACCAAGCACAAGTTCGAAAAATATATCAGCGGCCCGATGGTAGAGGGATATGGCTTGACGGAATCGGGAATTGTCGGTGCAATCTTCCCGGTTAAGGGAAAATGGAAGCAGGGAGCCGTGGGAGTGCCTTTGCCGGATGTGATTGTGCGCATCATGGATATGGAAACAGGCACGAAGGAAGTTAAAACAGGAGAGACAGGAGAGGTCGTGATACAAGCTCCGCAACTGATGCAGGAGTTCTGGAAGCGGCCGGAGGAGACTGCGGAGACGTTGCGCGACGGCTGGCTGTATACCGGCGATATCGGCTATCTAGATGAAGATGGATACCTCTTCCTGACATCGCGGAAGAAAGACCTCATCAAGTGCGGAGGCTTCCAGGTGTGGCCGCGGGAAGTGGAGGAGATCATTATGATGCATCCGTCAGTGGCTGAGGTATGCGTGGCGGGGATCCCCGATCCGCGGCAAACTGAGGCGGTGAAGGCATGGGTGATTTTGAAGGAGGGAAAACAGGCGACGCCCGAAGAACTGCAGATATTCTGCAAGGAGAAGCTAACAGGCTATAAGGTTCCCAGGTTTTTCGAATTCCGCAAAGAGTTGCCCAAGACTCTGGTAGGGAAGGTATTGCGCAGGGTGCTACAGGAGGAGGAGAAGGCTAAATAGGCCGTTTCCCTCTGATTTCGGGACGTATCCAGGTTTCGCTGCCGTGTCCATTGGGACTTTGTTTCCGATGCAGGTCCCAAACATCTTTAAGATCTTGTGCCTCTACACTCCTATACTTTCCTGCGCGGGGAATTTTCAAATTGTCGGAATTGCGGGCGATTAAAACTGCGTATTGTTCGCATACGGCCGCATATTGCTCAATCGTATAAAAATGATAGAGATTCCAGCCCCTCAGCGCCCATGAAATGCACATCATCTCAATATTGATCGCAGCCAGTAGTGTGTCGCATGTCTTGAACTGACCTTCTCGAAGGCCTTTATCAATAATTTCCTTAAACATCGCTATTATCCGTATTTCCGTATGTACTATATCCTGGAGTTGCGCCCATTCCAAATGCGGCGAAATGTTATACCAGAAGAGCACCATTTTATCTCTTAAATCGATCAGATATACGAACTTTCTAACGGCCTTCCTCAGCATTACCTCGGGCGCCGTATTCTCCATATCCTTACGTACTTCCCTCTCCCATTTACTAATATCCCTGGTATGGACCTTGCTGAACATCTGGGGGAAATCGTATTTGGATTTAATATAGTAGTACAGGGTTCCTACACTGATATTGCAGGCCTCCGCAATCTCCCTGGTGGTAGTTTGCCAGAATCCTTTTTCGAAGAACAGGTCGGCGGCCGCCCGTGATATCTGCTGCAG
>JAPLHI010000077.1 GCA_026389695.1 Chloroflexota bacterium | reverse complement strand
CTGCTCTTGCTGATCAGGTCGGCCGTAGAGCCGCTCATATCCAGGAGAAATACCACAGCGACATCGCGCTGGATTTTCTTCTTTTTCCAATAAACCTTGCCTGAAGGAGTATGCCCCGCTCTTTTATCCAGCAGCTCGTTGATGACAAGATCAAGATCGTATTCGTCACCGTCATCCAGGTTCTTGGCTTTATACAGCAATTCGGCAGGAAGCTTTTCGAACTGCCTTTTTAGTTCTGCTGCCAGGATTTTCTGACTCTCAAGTGTCTTTTCGTAGAAATAGCTGCTACCCTCACCGAGCACCTTCTCCCTGATACAGCACCATTCAGGAAGATAGTGTTTGGCGCGGAAGTCCCATTCTTCATAATTGAATAGTTTCTCACCCTCTTCTGGTGTGATAGGAAGTCCGGCGTCCTTTGGCTGATATCGGCCAACCTGCTGGTACTTCGTCTGTGAGAACTGGTAGATGTGGACCCCGCGAGGTAGGTCGGCGACTGATAATCCGGTGGAGGAAAGGAACTGGGCTTCGGAGATATCACGGATACCCACTTTCTGGTCTCCTAGTTTTTGCAGGTCTTCCGCAGTCATGGGCATAGTTGATGACTGGCCTGGGTTGTTCCTCATCTCCATATTTAACTTTACCTGGTCAGCCTGGAAGTTGCCTATATATTCCTGGGCTTCGAGGTCGGAGAAGTTGGGCTCCCGGTTTTCGGAATTATATCCTCCCGACGAGGAAACTGACATATTCCTGGGTATCTTTCTGGCAATCTCGTAAATCCTGATCGTGGCTTCTGCTGAATCCTCTACAGTTGCTGCCGGGGAATAGAGTTTTCCGATGACTTCTTTTGCCATCTGCAAAGGTTCAAATAACGCATCAATCTGAGTGGTGGCTGTCTCATCGAATTCCAGGACTTCCAGCATTTCGCAGAATGCACGCCTCAGAGTCATGCCGGGCAGATGTTGCAGTGAGAGAACGACATCCTGTTGCATTTGCACATAGCTGTGTTTAACTCCAGGATAAAAGTGCTTTACCAGGTGGTTAACGCGTATATTTTCCACGGCTATAAACGTCTGGGCCGCCAGAAGCCGGTCATCAAAAAGATAAAGGAATTTTGCGACAGGAGAAACATCCGCATTTACAACTGATTTCATATTGAACCTGAGGTTCTCAAAAAGAGTGGATTTTTTATCAAATATAAAATCGAACGAGCCGAACTCTACATGACCAACTTGCTGTGTGACTGAGGACTTATACCAGGAGAAATTTTCATCATAGGTCGAGTAATTCATGAAAGAGGCAGGTAAGGATACACGGACCTGGCTGTCGGGTGTATGGCCAGATGTTAACTGGCTCCACCAGACGTTACGATACGCCAAAATAGAATCTGCTTCGCCATGGCAGATATCTACTTCTTTACCGGTAAGAGCTCTGCAGTAAAGCTGGAGAATCGACTCAATGGAAGCCAGATCAATACCGAAATATTTGTCCTGATTTTCTTCTGCTGAGGTCTGCCGCCTTTCCAATGGTTGGTTCATGCCTTTCAATCATTTCGTCGTTGCTTACTCGAATATAGCGGTTACGACTTCCTTGAGTGATTTCTGTACTTCCTGGTCATCGGTTATCGACCAGACAGCCGCCACCTCGCAGGCGCGTCTGGGTGATATACCCTCCTTAATCAGCCTGGCAGCGTAGATGAGCAGGCGAGTGCTGATAACTTCCGCGAGGTCCTGTTCCTTCAGATTGCGTATCTTTTCACCCAGCCTGGCAAGCTTCTCGGCCACATCATGGCTTATACCTGCCTCATGTTCGATAATTTTGCTCTCAATATTCTTGGGCGGATGAGTGAACTCAATGGCAATAAACCGCTGTCGAGTGCTGTGCTTTAAATTTTTGAGGATGCTCTGGTACCCCGGATTGTAAGAGATCACCAGCATGAAACTATCGCTGGCCTCGATCATTTCGCCTTTCTTTTCAATGTAAAGCGACCTCCTGTGGTCGGCAAGAGGGTGTATCAGCACGATAGTATCTTTGCGTGCCTCAACCACCTCGTCGAGGTAGCAAATACCGCCGCTTTTGACTGCACGGGTGAGCGGGCCGTCCACCCATCGTGTAACATCTCCTTCCAGCAGGTATTTACCAACCAGATCGCTGGCGGTAAGGTCCTCATGACAGGCGATGGTAATAAGGGGTATTCCGTCATGACTGCGTGCAGACTCGCTCTGTGCAGTAGTATGATGCAATTTCTTGCTCATGTGGTAGGTCATATATTCCAGGAAACGGGTTTTGCCACAGCCTGTAGGCCCTTTGAGGAGTACCGGTATTCTTTCGGCATAGGCCGCTTCAAAAAGCTGTATTTCATCTTTTAGAGAGAGATAAAACGGTTCCTCGGTTATATAGTATTCCTCGATGATGTGGGATTTGTAATCATGTCTTCTGGCTTTATGTGGCATTAAGATTCTCCGGTGTTTTAATTTGAGCTCCAGTTCATAATTTTATGACTTGCAGCCTGACTTGGCAATTAATTCAGGGCGTAACCGAACAGGCAGATATAAAACTGTGCCTTTTTATAGAGGATGAGTATACTTAGCGGTATCTTGTATTGGAATCGTTGTTCCCGCCGGGAATTGTGTTTTTGCGGATCGGTGGTGGGGGTATAAGCGGGCCTTTGCCAAGTATGGTTGGATGAGAATTGAGTGTATGATGC
>JAPLHI010000055.1 GCA_026389695.1 Chloroflexota bacterium | reverse complement strand
GGGGAAATCGTATTTGGATTTAATATAGTAGTACAGGGTTCCTACACTGATATTGCAGGCCTCCGCAATCTCCCTGGTGGTAGTTTGCCAGAATCCTTTTTCGAAGAACAGGTCGGCGGCCGCCCGTGATATCTGCTGCAGGTTGGCGTTCGCGGATTTACTGCTTTTGCGAACTTTTTCAGATTTATTAACCATTTATTTTATCTTCTAAATTACATTGCACAGCATATTATATATATCGAGGCGCATTATATACGAATTCGGCCAACCACTCAAATTATTAAGCTGCAAATTTGTGATCGCTATGAATAAATTGAGGTGCCCTGGCCGTGGGGGCACCTCGCTAATTAAGGGGAAGAAATTTAAAGATATTTAGTTAGTATCCTTTTTATTTTCTTTCGCGCTCAAAGTCGAAAGAAGTGATCACCTCTCACTCTCATACTAAACACATACTTCATTATAGACCGACTGACCGCCCGATAATTTGTGATGTCTTAATTTATCACCGACCGGCGGCAACTGTCAAACTACGATAGCTTTAACATGGTGATAAAACAGATTATAATGTTGGATATTAAAGGAATTAATCATGGCTAAAGTCGATATAAATTTCATCGGTCCGTGGCGGCTCTTCCTCGGCGCGCGGTCCGTAACCGCGGATCTAAATGATATTGATGAAGCCAGGAATTATATTGAGACTAACTACGGCCCGGTATACCAGAAAAAGCTTAAATCCATGGGGATCAATAAGAAGCAGTCTGTCTGGGATAACAGCAATGTGCTGCTTAATGGCACTAATACGAGGCAGTTAAATACACAGAGTTTGAAAAATGGTGACAGGCTTGATGTAGTGCCGAGGGTTGCCGGTGGCTAAAAAAAAGCCGGTCGCGTGCGGCCGGCTTTAATCTAATAAGCTGTGTTTATATTGCTATTGTGCGCCGATAGAAGCAGCAATCTCGGGCATACCGAGGTTCTCCAGACGTTGCTTTGACGGCTTGCCGGTGGCGCTGTTCCAATCTCTGATGGCGTAGTACTCGGGTAGCATCTTTTCCATGTTGGGCACATGACCTTCCTGGCCGCTATCGGGGATCGGCCTCATGGCAAGTTCGGGCATGACATCATCTTTGGAGGTGATACCGAGCTTGCAGGAAAGAGCGCGCTGCAGCTGGAAAATGCGTTCGCCCGCTTTTAGTAGCTGATCCATGTCCGTATTCCAACCTGTAGAGGCGTTAATCATGTCCACCAGGAAGGCAAATGGTATCTGGGAATAATGACAGATACCCAGCGAATCTGTCAATGCTCTGAAATTCTGGCTTTTTTCCACCATCTCGGCCTTGTCGTCACCCCAGCGGTCTCCCGCATTAAGCCCCAGGTCGAAATGGCCTGTACCGCCGTCAACCTGGTAGCCGTCGCTTTTATTGTGGTCCGCTCCGCGTGGGGCAGTGGCATAAACAAGTGCCATAGAATGATACGCTCTGGGATCGTGCATGGGGAACTCTAGCCCCTTTGATTGGACTGCCTCACCTAACGGTCGTCCATATTTTTGCGCCATGCGTCTGGTTCCGCCGGCCAGCACAGCGCCGAAGCCCTGGTTCTTGCCGATCTGATGTGCCAGTTCGATAGCAGCATCGATATTCCCCCAGGTGAGTTTTAACCCGCCGGTGTCCTTTTCCGAAATCACGCCTAACTCATACAGGTAGAATGCGTAACCTGCGCTGGCGCCGCTGCTGATGGTATCAAATCCATAGGCATTGCAGATCTCATTGAGGTGGACAATGGTGGACATGTCGAGATCCAGTCCCATCATGGCGCCCCAGGCCATCACTGTTTCATATTCAGGCCCCTCGACCTTATCGTACAAATATTTACCTTCTTTGATTTGAAGCACCTTGCGGCAGCGTATCGGGCAGCCGAAGCAGGCTGTATTACCGGTCTGGCAGGTCTCCAATTGCGTAACACCGCTGATGTTGGTTGATTCCGGCAGGGTAGGGGCAGTGTAATATTTTGTGGGACCGTCACCGTAGCTGATAGCAGAATCGACCCATCCTGCCGTGCCGGTTTCATGCATGATCTGGGAGAGGAAACCTTCCTTGACCTCGTTCATAGCCTGAAGCGCAGCCTCGCGGAATTTTTCAGGGTCTTTCATAGGAAGCTTGATCTTGCCCCGTACTGCGATAGCCTTAACCTTTTTGGATCCCATGACGCAACCCAATCCTGCCCGGCCGAGAGCATGACCCCACTCGGTCATGATATTGCCGTAAAGCACCAGGTTCTCTGAAGCAGGGCCGATGCAGGCAACCTGGACGCGGTTATCGTCGTATTCCTTTTTAATTTCTTCCTGGGTCTTATAGGTATCCTTGCCCCAGAGATGGCTGGCATCCTTAAGTTCCGCAACACCGTCCTTGATGTAGATATATACAGGTTTGGCTGACTGCCCTTTGAGTATAATGCCGTCATACCCGGCGGTTTTGAGCTCCGCGCCGAACCAGGCGCCTGCATTCGCGTCACCGTAGTGCCCGGTATAAGGAGATTTAGTGGCGCCGCCCCAGCGGCTGACACTGGGTCCGCTGGTGCCGTTGAGGAGACCGGTCATGAGGATCAAAGGATTATCGGGTCCCAGCGGGTCGGTTTTGGCGTCTACCATGTCATAAAGGTAACGTGCAGCGCCGCAATCTTTGATCGAGAGCGGCTGATGGATTTCCCTGGCTACGGTACGCACCCTGGCCACAAGGGATTTGGCACACTCTCTATCGGAGCCGGATGCTCCATAGCAGAAGCGCGCCATCTCGGCATATTTGGCCGTTGTTTCCTCAGAACCGTTGATGAGGTATTCCATGGTATAAGGCAGGAAGAGGCCTACTGTACGTCCGTGTGGAACATGGAAGATAGCGCCGAGGGCATGCCCGGTGCTGTGGCCCAATCCCGCCATGGAGTTGCCGAAGGACATGCCGGCGAGCGTGGCGGCATACATCATTTCCTTGCGCGCCTCGATATCATTCCCGTCTTTATAAGCTTTGACCAGGTACTGGAAAACACGGCGTGTTGCGATCAACCCCGGCCCCTCAGTTAGGGTGGTGCCCCAGGTTGACGTGTATCCCTCGATGGCGTGGCAGAGGACATCCATGCCGGTATCACCCGTAATCTGAGAGGGCATGCCCATAACCATGACAGGATCGAGAATGGCAACGTCAGGCATACATTCGGTATTTCCCAGGCCGAGCTTACGGTTCAGCACAGTATCGGTGAGCACAATTGCCCAGGTAGCTTCGGAACCGGTGCCGCTGGTGGTGGGGATGGCCATCAACCTGGCCTTGGTCCTGAAATTATAAGTCTCGCATACAGATAAAGCGTCCGGTTCGAGGTCGGGCCGCGCGAGCAGCAGGATAATAGCTTTAGCAGCATCCATAGCGGAACCACCGCCCAGGCCGATAACCCAGTCGGGCTGGTATTTGGCTACTGCTTCACCGCCCTTTTTGATGGTGATAAGCGAAGGTTCGGGCTCTACTTCATCGAAAATTTCCCAGGTGATGTTTACTGCATCAAGCTGGTCGGTAACCAGCTTGACCAGGCCCAGTTTGACGATATTTTTATCGGTTACTATAAAGGCCTTCTTACCCTGAATCTGTAACAGGTACTCAAGAGCGTTGTCCCCGTAGGCAATTAAGGGGCAGGAAAAAGTCCACATGCTAACCTCCCTCTATTTTTTAAAATATATTTCCGGTTTATTCCGGCCAATCGGTCGGAAGCAACCTGGTGATGTTGGTAATCTCGTTGGCCGCCTTGGTATAGCGCATGATTTTGGCCATATTGCCGGTAAGCTTTGACTGCTTGGTGATCAGCGCCTGTGTAGAGTCGAGTTGTTTGGTGATTATCCTCTTCCAGATAGCATATGTGGTCGTTATTATAAATTCGGGCTTATATTTACTGAGGTCGGTCATTATCTCAGCGGCGCGGCATTTGCCGTGAAAAAGATCCACATACATATACAGGTTTTCTTTTATGGGGCCTCCCTTTTCACAGATAAAATAAAAATCGTCCTCCCAGGTCTTGGCTGATTCTTCATATGTTTTACTGTTGTTAAGGGCTTCCTTGTAGAGATCACACCATTCCTGAGAAAAGTATTTCGCCATTTTCCTGAGCCTCCTTGCGTCAATTATATAATGTATTTACCAGGTTCGCTATTACCAATTTATTCCAGGATATTAAGAGGATAAATCGCTAAACTAATGCTATTTAACTTCACTCAG
>JAPLHI010000165.1 GCA_026389695.1 Chloroflexota bacterium | reverse complement strand
GCAAAGAAACCTTCATTCATCCAAGGCGTCATAATAGTTCTCAACCTAGGTCTCATCGACTGCCCAGTAAAAGTCCCTGGAGATTTTAACTCCGCTTCTTCAATTATCTTAGCTATCTCATCGTGCGTAACGCTATACACTTTAGTTTGTTTTGGACTATTACCTGAGAGTAACATTGGGCGTAATGAATGAATGTATATATTTTATTTTTGAGTCGTGACACTAAAGAAATTCGGCAATTTTTTGCAATAGGCCATCAAGATTCCAGCCTTTTGCCGCAGAAATAGTAATGGTTGTTTCCGGAGACGACGGTATGTTCAGTACGATTTCCTGCACTTCCCCAATACTCCCCACCACTTTGTCCATTTTGTTAATTACCGTCAGCCGTGGCTTTTCGTCAAGTTCCAAATCCTGCAATATTTTTTCCACCGTCTGGCTCTGGTTGACAGCATCCGGGCTGGTAATATCCACAATATATAATAGAACGTCTGCTTCGGTCAATTCCTCAAGAGTGGCGTGAAACGCGGCTACAATCAATGGAGGCAGTTTATGTATAAAACCAACGGTATCAGTCAGTAGCACGTTTTTGCCATCTGGAAGCCTGAGTTTCCTTGTAACGGGATCTAAAGTAGAAAAAAGTCTATTTTCAGCGGCTACATTAGCCTGGCACAGAGAATTGATCAATGTGCTCTTGCCTGCGTTGGTGTAGCCTACCAGTGCCACAATCGGTATATTACTTCGCTTTCTTTTCTGGCGATAAAGATCACGATGTTTTCTGACGCTGTCTATCTCTTTCTTGAGATGGCTGATGCGGTTCTTAATTAACCGCCTGTCTGTTTCAAGCTGTGACTCACCGGGTCCCCTGGTACCGATTCCACCTCCCAGCCTTTCAAGGTGGCTCCACTGGCCTGCCAGCCTCGGTAAAAGGTACTGGTGCTGGGCAAGCTCAACCTGAAGTTTACCCTCTTTTGTCTGGGCTCTTTTGGCAAAAATATCCAGAATAAGGGCCGTTCTATCAATAACCTTTACTAGTAATGTTTCTTCAAGGTTGTGCTGCTGTCTGGGTGCAAGTTCATCATTAAATATGGCCGTATCGTAACCTATACTTTCCTTCAGGTCTACGAGCTCTTGTAGTTTTCCTTTGCCCAAATAATATGTGGAGGAGGGTCTACTGAGCTTCTGTGAGAATCTCCCGACTACATCAGCACCCGCAGTGATAGACAGGTTATACAATTCTTCCAGGGAACTCTCAATTGACCAGCCGTCTTCTGCCCGTTTGACCTCTATACCTACCAGGATAGCACGTTCTTTTTTTTGTCTAGTTTCACTAAATTCCCTGGGCATATAGATTTATTTTCTCAATTCTCGTTCTTCAACGTTAGCAACCTGCGTATTCCCTCGTTGAACCTGTCATCAGGTTGTGTGATTGATAATCTTATGTAACCTTCTCCGGATTTACCGTAGCCTATACCGGGGGTTACAGCGACCCCAACCTTATCCAGCAACTCAGCCGTATATTGTACTGCGGTATAGCCCCTGGGGATCTTTGCCCAGATATAAAATCCCGCCTTTGGTCTGGTTACCTTCAATCCTATTTCTTCCAGTGCATTAACTAACCTGTCGCGGCGTTGTTGATATTTCAAATTTCTTTGAGGTATTTCAGACTGCGCGGCAGTCAATGCTTCTATTGCCGCGATCTGTATAGCCTGCGGAATTCCTGAATCCAGGTTGGATTTAAAGCGGAATAAGGCATCTACCATTGTGGCATTGCCGACAACCATACCTATGCGCCAGCCGGTCATATTATAGGTTTTGGAAAGCGAGTGAAATTCAACGCCAACTTCCTTAGCTTCGGGCACTTCCAGAAAACTGTGAGGCTTATAGCCATCAAAAGCAACCTCGGTATAAGGCGCGTCATGACATACAGCAATATCATGCTTCCGAGCAAACTGAACTACTTTACGGAAAAAATCAACGTCCGCAACTGCACCGGTTGGATTATTGGGATAGCAGATCCAGAGCAATTTCGCTTTCTTTAAAACTGCTTTTGGTATCACATCGAAGTCAGGTAAAAAGCCGTTTTCTTCAAGCAACGGCATATAATGGATTTCTCCGCCTGCAAGCAAAGTGCTTACGGAATATACGGGGTAGCCGGGATCGGGTACAAGCGCTATATCACCCGGGTCTAACATACAAAATGACATGTGCCCCACACCTTCCTTGGATCCTATCAGGGGGAGCACCTCTCTCGTAGGCGGCCAATCCAATGTTACATTAAAGCGGCTCTTGTACCATTCTGCGATAGCTTTACAGAGTTCAGGAAGTCCGTATGTCTCGGGGTAACGATGATTTGCCGGATCATATGCCGCTGCACATAGCGTATCAATAATATGCTTAGGCGTAGGTAGATCCGGATCGCCTATGGCGAAGCTGATGACGTCTTCGCCTTTAGCTTTTTTCTCAGCTATTTTTCTATTTATCTCAACGAATAAATAGGGCGGTATTTTGTCAAGACGCCTGGATAGCCTCATAGTAAATAATCTCCTGTATATACTTCTTTCATCGATGTATGT
>JAPLHI010000048.1 GCA_026389695.1 Chloroflexota bacterium | reverse complement strand
TTCCGATCGTCCCCGAAGAGTTGATAGACGATAAAACAAAATATTATGTAAATCCCACCGGCCGCTTTGTCATCGGCGGCCCGCAGGGCGATACCGGCGTGACCGGAAGAAAAATAATCGTTGATACCTACGGCGGTTATTCCCGTCATGGTGGAGGCGCTTTCTCAGGCAAGGACCCAACCAAAGTCGACCGCTCCGCTACTTATATGGCGCGCTATATTGCTAAAAACTGTGTGGCGGCCGGCCTTGCGGACAGATTAGAGTTGCAGGTGGCTTACTCCATAGGCGTAGCGCATCCTTTATCGGTTTCCATTGAAACGTTCGGCACCGGGAAGGTTTCAGATGCCTCTATCCTGAAGCTGATACACAAGCACTTTGATATGCGCCCGGAGGCAATCATACGGTATTTTGATTTACGCCGACCCATCTACCGCGCAACCGCCTCATACGGTCATTTCGGACGGACAGACGTTAAATTCCCCTGGGAAAAAACGGATAAGGTTAAACAGCTCAGAGCAGACGCCGGGATTTGAGGAATGGCAGCCAAAATTAAATTTGGCACCGATGGATGGCGAGCAGTCATCGCTGAAGACTTCACGTACGATAACGTTCGCGCCTGCGCGCAAGGCGTTGTCGATTATCTTAAAAGCATAGGGTCAGGAGCCAGAGGCCTTGTTATTGGCTATGATACGCGATTTGCCTCCGAGGACTTTGCTGCAGCCGCAGCGGAAGTACTTGCTGGAAACGGCATCAAAGTATATCTTTTCCCCAAAGCTGCTCCAACCCCTGTAACAAGTTATACGGTAACAGCACTGAAAGCCGACGGGGCAATCATGCTTACTGCCAGCCATAATCCTGGTAATTATAACGGTTTTAAATACAAGGTGGAGACAGGTTCCAGTGCCCCTACAGAAGTTGCTGCACTGATAGAAAAAAACACGAATGCTGTGATTGAATCAGGCGCGGCGCCGCAAAGGGTAAATATCAGGGATGCCATCCGCAAAAAACTGATTATCTATCATGATCCGTATATTAGTTACGCCAAACATCTAAATAAGCTGATTGATATTGAAGCCCTGAAGCAGCATCCCCTGAAAATCGTCGTAGATTCCATGTTTGGCGCGGGAATCGGTTATTTCAAAAGCTTGCTTGACGGGGGGAAAATAGAAGTACATGAGATAAATAAGGTCAGGAACCCTCTATTTCCGGGTATACAACCGGAACCTATAAACAAGAACCTGGGCAAGCTCGCGCGCTATGTAATACGGGATAACGCCGTTATTGGCTTTGCTACTGATGGTGATGCCGACCGTATAGGTGTCATGGACGAAAACGGCACATATCTTAACACACAGGAAATATTTGCGCTGCTGGCAGTATATCTCTTAGAGATACGCAAGGAACGTGGAGCCATTGTTAAGACACTTACTTCTACTGACATGCTTTTCACCCTTGGCGAAATCTACAAAGTACCGGTATTTGAAACGCCGGTGGGATTTAAATACGTGGCCCCTGTTATGATGCAGGAAAAAGCCCTTTTAGGTGGTGAGGAAAGCGGTGGATACGGATTCAGAGGCCACATTGCTGAACGTGATGGCATTCTGGCAGGTCTTTACCTCCTCGATTTCATCATCAAAACCGGCAAAACACCTTCACAACTGCTGGTGGACCTGTTTAAAAAAGTTGGCCCTCACTATTACGACAGGATTGACGTTCATATCACCGAAGGAACAAAGCAGGACATGGTTACCCGGATGACACAAAACAAATCGGAGAAGGTCGGCACCCTGAAAGTTGTTAAGCTTGATACCCGTGATGGTTTCCGCTATAAACTTGAAGACGGTTCATGGCTGCTGGTGCGTTTTTCCGGCACCGAGCCCTTAATACGCATTTATGCAGAAAGCAAAAGCCGGCAGGAAGTTCAGAGTC
>JAPLHI010000011.1 GCA_026389695.1 Chloroflexota bacterium | reverse complement strand
TCCTTGTGCACATACATCCAGCTCAGGTTGGTATAAGCGATAACAGCCTTGGGATCGAGTTCCACGGTTTTATTGAAATCAGCTATGGCACGGTCAAATTGCCCTTTAGCGAGGTAGGCGAAGCCCCTGTTCTGATAGTTTGCTGCTGAACTTGCATCAAGTTGTATTGCCTTGGTGAGATCCGCAATAGCCAGGTCCCATTCGGCCCTGGCGTTGTATACGGCGCCCCTGCGTGTATAGGCGGATACCAGATTGGGATTCTTTTCCAGTGCTTTGCTATACTCCGCGATGGCCTCCACGAACTGACCCTGGTCATAATATGTATCTCCCTGCCGGAGGTATCCCTCCGCGGGATCACCGCAGGCAAACAGCGTAATCAGCGCCATAAAAACCATTATTAATGCGAATGACCTGTTCATAAACCAGCTACCATCCATATAAAACGTTAAATCACCGTGATTTGTTTAATTATGGTTACATGATTCCAGGCAAACCGTTTACTAGTATAGCATATAAATTTTAATATCCTGGCGGAAGCTGTAAATGGGTTATTGACCTGCGGAACTTCAATTTTCTAGAAGTTTCTTCTCGGAAACCAGCCTGTCTATTTCACGGTGCAGGTCTTGCACTGATCCATCGTTATTCAAGTTATAGTCTGCCATGCCGGAGGTTGTTTTAATCCTGAATACCTCCTCCTCCTTTTTATCCTGCGCCTGGAATTGTTCGTAGGTATCGGGGTCACGTTCTTCGTGCCGTAGGCGGATACGCTCAAAACGTACCGCGGGGTCTTTTATATCAACACGTATCAAAATGAAGTTATCAACGAACATCTCTTTCATCACAGCAACATCGTCAGGTGACCTTATGCCGCTGATGCCCGCAATCTTCCAACCTTTTTTAATGATTTCATTGCTAGCTATCCTTACGAAGCATCCCTTGCCCAGGTCACGGAAGCAACGTTTAGAGATGGTTTCCAGGTTTTCCCTCGTCGATTCCGAACCTTCATCCTCAGCTATCTGCCGTACGATGTCACCTGTAGATATATAGGGGATGCCGTATTTAGAATTCAGGTATTTGAGCACCTCGTCCTTGCCTGAACCTATATCTCCGACTGCGCCTATTACCCTGGTATCCATGACGAACTCATCAATATTAGCATTTTTAATGGAAAGATTGTCAATAATTCAAGACTCGAGGTGTTAAAAAACCCAAATAAAGGTCGCCTGTGGGCAGGCGACTCTCACAATTTCAAAGCATGGATGTTTATCGTCATTGCGGTGAGCCGAAGCTGCGAGCCGAAGGCGTGGCAGGCAGCGAAGCAATCCCTCATTGCAGCCAGGCGGAGAGATTGCTTCGTCACTGCGTTCCTCGCAATGACAAAATAAAAAAGGACCCACGCAATGACATGATCGTTAGAGCTGTAGGATTTCGGTGGAAACCACCCGCCCTCGGGTGACTGAAAAGGTCGCCTGTGGGCAGGCGACTCTCACACAAGTGACAGGTGTACGCACTGGTACCACGCTTCGCTCGTAATAACATATTATTTTGTATTTTGGGTTTTGAAATTGTTTCGAGTTTGGGGTTTAGTGTTTAGAATTTTGTGAAAAAAAGTGTAGAATACTGCTCAACTACTCTGAAGGAGGCCTGCATTGGATATCGTTGAGGCTTTGAAGTCCCGCCGCAGCATCCGTGGTTTTAAACAAGATCCTGTATCCAAAGAAATAATTCATAATATACTCGAAGCTGCCATTCGCACCCCCTCCGGGATGAACACACAGCCCTGGGAGTTCGTGGTGGCCGGCGGCAAACTACTTGACCAGATACGTGAAGAATGTGGGAAGCTTTTTAACGAAGGCTCGTTTCCCACCAATGATATGCTGCGTAAGCCTTTTGAGGGCATTTACCGCCAGAGGCAGGTGGACCTGGCCATGGAGATCTTCAAGCTGATGGGCATCGTCCGCGAGGATAAGGAAGCGCGTAAAAAATGGATGTCCCGCGGCTTCCGCTTTTTTGACGCGCCGTGCCAGATCGTGGTCTGCGCTGAAAAAGAGATGCAGTACCACCTCGATATGCTTGCCATTGGAGCCGTCTGCCAGAGCATCTGCCTGGCAGCGCTGGAATACGGGCTGGGTACCTGCATTGCCGACCAGGGAATAATGTACGACCAGGTGTGGCGGAAATATGCCGCTATCCCCGAGTCCAAAAGGCTGATTGCCGGAATTGCCGTCGGCTACCCCGATCCGGACTTTCCCGCCAATAAGCTGGTTACGGCGCGGGAGCCGGTGGATAATCTGACAACCTGGCTGGGCTTCGAATAGCAATAAATATCAGGGGGAGGTAGCGCAATGGGTAATTCAATCAATGTGCCGGAAATAAATGCGGCGCATGTCAAACGCGTCTTTGAATTATTTTGGTTTAAACGCGGCATCCCTCGTTTGTTATACGGTAGCCTTTCTGGTGTTCTACGCGCAGTTCATATGCTACTGGCATTTGCTCGACCCACTGTTTCCGAAGAAGAAAGGCTACAATATTTCCGGCAGGATAGAACCCGAGGGAGAGGTGAAGCAGCAAATCATCATCTGCGCCCACCACGATGCCGCCTATGTTTTCCAGATACTGGCTCGCTTCCCCAAACTGTATTTCCCCCTTATGGCGTCCGGTGTGTTGCTGCTTTTAATTGGATTTCTGGTATCCCTGGCCGCCTCTATCCTCTGCTTATTCGATATACATCTCCCTTCCTGGGTGGCGCTGGTGTTAATTTCCTGCGGTGTATTTGAATTACCGTTCCTTTTTTTCACTACCAACCAGGTAGTGCCGGGTGCAGGCGACAATATGATAGCGGTAGCGATAGCCGGTGAAACAGGCAAACTGTTCAGCGAAGCCAAACGTACCGGTGTGAATCCGCTGAAGCACACACGGCTGATACTGGCTTCCTTCGATGCCGAGGAGGCCGGCATACGGGGTGCCCAGGCCTTTGTAAAGCAGCACAGGGAAGAGCTGCAGAAGACCCGGACCTGCGTCCTCAATATGGATACTATTTACCGGCTCCGGGATTTAAACTTCTTCGATGCCGACCTGAACTCGACGGTCTGGTTATCCAAAGAGATGGCTCAGGAATGTGTGGATATTGCGAGGGCACTGGGATACAGCGCGAAAGTATCGCATATGTCGCCGGGTGATGGCAGCACGGATGCCGCGGCCTTTGGCCAGGCAAATATAGAAGCTACCAACCTGAGTGCCATGAGCTTCAATGTCAAGGACTACAGCCAGGGATTTGTCTATCACACGGCCAACGATATCAGCAGGCATGTAGAGCCGGAAGCGGTGGAGGCCGCGCTCAAGGTCATCCGGGAATATATTCTCATAAAGGACAAAAGCACGAGGGGAATTTAAAAAGTCTTATATATATTGCAGTGAGAAGCTGATATCTCAGTTGGATGAAGTAGAAGAGATATTTAATCTGCAAACCGTTTAGCACACCTCAAGCTTCGGGCATCTTTTTCACGGGCACGGCGGTCATGGTATGCATAGCCCTGGCTACCAGCGTCTTTTTCTTGCCTTTAACCGCGTAGACATCCGACTGGGTGAAAAGTACCTGCCGGCCGGCTTTGATAACATGACCCTTGCATTCCAGGAAATCGCCGGCGGCGGGGCGGAAATAGCTGATCTTGTATTCCATGGTCAGGATGCGTCTGTCCGCGGGTACCATGGAAAAGCTGGCATAGCCCGCCGTATGGTCGGCCACAGTTGCTATCAGGCCAGCGTGCGCAAATCCATCCTGCTGGAGGTGGCGTTTTTCCAGCTTTAGTCTGGTGGTGAATTTGCCAGGTGACAGGGATACCGCTTTAAGCCCGATATACCTGACGAACCCCTGGATGGCATCGCGCTTTAATTGATTCAGCCTGTCTTTTTCAACTTTCATAACTTTAACGCCCTAATACCAGCCGTCGTACTCGTCGCAGAGCCTGTAAACTATCTCCCTGCCGCGGGGTGAGCTGCCCCAGGTGCCGAACACCGTACGGGGTGCCCTGTACAGCTTGAAAAGGGCGCGCACGGCTCTTGTAAAAGCCGTCTCGTCCTGCGCGGACACGGTGATGGCCTGCTGGCTGACTTCCTCGATGGCGCTGTTCATGGTGTCCTCACGTATTACATCCCCCTCCACGGTGCGGCTCTTGCCAACCACGGCAGCGAGGGTGACGGATGCCCCGGTTTTGCGGGCTATGCGGTCGAGGTCGGCCTGCCGGATAGGGTTGGGCGGATTGGTTACCGGATCGAGCGGGAAATACCTCAGCACTGCGGTTAGCTCTTCCATCACCTTGCCTCCTTCGCGCCCCGGTCGATATCGAGGAACTCCTTGTACCTGCCCCGCTGTTCCTTGAGGGCGGGCCACTTCCTGATGAAGTAGTCCTTGGAGGGCTTGATCTCGTATGTGACGTGGCGGTAGAGGCTCTCGAAGGCGAACCTGTGCCACTTGAGCTGCTCCTGCGGGAAGACTACGTTAATTTTGCCGTCCACGATGCTCAGCCTGCCGCGGATGGCGCAGATGCCGCACTCCACGGTCT
>JAPLHI010000111.1 GCA_026389695.1 Chloroflexota bacterium | reverse complement strand
ATGTAATCGGCATAATCCCGCTTTTTCATACGTATTGCACTTCGCGTAAAATGTAAGCTCCGATTCTGGGTTTCAGGGCATTTTTCATAACGAGATCAACTTTCAAACCGGTAATTTCACTTAAATAGTTTTCCAATCGTATGAATTCGAACAATCCTACCGGCCTGGTAAACTCAATGAGAATATCCAGATCGCTCCGTTTGTTTTGTTTTCCAAGGACATATGAACCAAATATACCGATTTCACTGATACCGTATCGTTGGTTTAGTTCCGGCTTTTTTGCATTCAATAAATCTGTTATCTCGCCAATTGTCTTCATAACGCGCTATCTCAAAATTAATTACTCGAATAAATTGTATTTAAATCTCTGTACAATAGCAATTTTGGCACTAATTAAATCATACAAATCAAGGTATTTTATTTATTCAGGTAGTCTTTCACCACGTCTGGATAATCCGAAATAATGCCGTCAATATCGAACTGCAGAGCCCGGCGCACGCTCGCCTTATCAGCACATCCCCAGACGAAGACCGTAATATTCTCCGCATGCGCCTGAGATACAAGCTCAGAGGTGAGATGAGAGCAGCTCACTCCGATGGCGCTGGAACGCGTTGCCTGAGTGATCTGCGACGGTTTGACTACAGGTTCACCTGTGATCACCGCCCTCATAATATCCGGCGCCAGCCGGGCAAGGTTCGAGATCAATTCACTGTTGAACGATATTATTGCCACCCTCTCAGCTGTAGTGTGAGCCCTAAAAATGGTTAAAAGTTTCTCAAGCGACCTGACCTGCTTCAACTCGATCAGAAGACCCGTATTGCCGCCCAGCAGCTTCAGTGTTTCCCGGAGCGTGGGCAGCTTATATTTGCCCTGCACAAGTACGCCGCGCAGGCTCTCATACTTAACTTCATCTATTGGCTTCCCGTTTATGGCATCGTCATGATAAACGATAAATTCCCCGTCCGCAGTCTCCTGCACATCGAGCTCGATGCCGTCAACTTCCAGATCGAGCGCCGCCTGAAATGATTCCAGGGTATTATCGGAAAAATCCCGGGTAAAGCCGCGGTGAGCTATATTTAAGATCTTTTTCATGCTGTATCGAGGATGGCTACGGCATCCATCTCAATGAGTGCGTCCCTGCTTATCAGATCCTTGACCACAATGCCGGATGCAGCAGGGAAGCTGCTGCCGAAATACTCTCTCCGCACAGCAGCCGTACCTTTATAACCTTCCTTAGTGCGCAGATAGTCGCATGTGCAGACTATGTCATCAAATGTGGCGCCGGCAGCTTCCAGTATGAGCTTGATCTTTTCATATATCGTCCTGTACTGTTGAACCATGTCCCCCCTTACCACTACCCTGCCTGTAACGGAATCAAGTTCAGTGGCATCGGTCCCTGAAATGAAGAGCATATTACCCTTACGCACTGCCGGCGCAAAGGTAAGGTGACTGTAAATATCCCAGCCGGGATTGATCGTCTGCCTCCTACTCATGCATCGCCTCCTTTTTTATCGTTCGGTTCAAAATATGTCGATAGCGCCTCAGCTGTCCGGAAAGGATCGCTGCTAATTACATTAGCACCGTAAAACTCTATTGCCCCAATATCAGAGGACATATCGTCTATATTGCCACGGTCGACCATCCTGGCGATTACCGGAAACCATGCCCAGCCAGGAACCTCATCCAGTGGCGGGAAGGCAACTCCAACATTGAACGCCGTCACTTTCAAGCGGTCCCGAAAGCAGGCTAACACATTGTAAATGTTTTCTTTCAACGAATCCGTAAGCGCGGGTGCCAGTACCATAACCTCGTTCAGTTTGAGCGCAGCCAGGTAAGCCATGATCATGGTGTCCCCCTGCCGGTATCCGAGCCCCAGCGCTTCATGCACTCGGAACAAATCTTCAAAATAGTCAGCCTTATATTGCTCCCTGTATTCAGAAGCGGCTTTGCGCAATTGCTCGACTTTTGCGTAGTGAGCGTATCGGCCAAGCACTACCTGGGCATGGCCATGGTGAATACTTGCGCCCGCACGGTTCATACAATTCCACAGAAAAAGAAAATACCGCGCCGACGAATCATACGCATGCGCTTGCTGCGCCCACTTCCACCCGGTCTCAAGATAGTCTGCAACCTCTCTGCAACCAAACTTTAGTGGATCGGGGTT
Organism: Chloroflexota bacterium; assembly: GCA_026389695.1. Classification (GTDB taxonomy): domain Bacteria; phylum Chloroflexota; class Dehalococcoidia; order GIF9; family UBA5629; genus JAQUQM01. The sequence continues at coordinate 7,526 of JAPLHI010000111.1, read as the reverse complement.
ATGAAAAACTACTACTACATGCAACCCTTCGTATTTTGCAACGTTGCCGGCAGTTAAGCAATATTTACCCTTCACCCGACCGAAAGGATCTTCCGGTGTATTATGCAGCGGATCAGCAAAATCGTCATTTTCAATTTCAAATGAGCCCTCCGGATGCATCCGCTTCTTTCTTAGAAAACGGTGCGGGCGCAGTGAGCGCAGGGGGTTGAAAATGGAGCACTCTAAGGTTACCAGATTGGTTACTTTTACTATCTTCTGGTTGATAACATTCTCGGCTGAGCCGAACTGCTGTTCCACCCAGGGTAACATCGGCTGCGGAATTTTTAAGTCCCCTTTTACCTCATCCACCGAGAAAACACGGTTAAATACCTGCCTGGTATCGGACGGCAGGCCAGCGTCCCCTTTTACCTCATCCACCGAGAAAATACGGTTAAATACCTGTCCTATACCGGACGGCAGAGTAGCAACCCGTGTAATCAATTCCGCAATTGAAGGGCTCATCTAAAATACCTGCTGCCAGCCGCGTGAATTCATGCTTGCTGTTGTGGTGATGTTAACCTGTCGATCAGGTCAGGCGTTTCACGTTGTCCCATGCCGTAGCTGACCAGTTGTGCCAGCCTGTCCAGAAGCGGAGCCGCGCCCGCCAGGTCGCCGTTTTCCAGCATGGGCAAGGCCTGCTGCAGCAGAGTTGTCTCCTCATTGAGCTGGCAGGCAAAACCTCCCAGGTTTCCGCAGCAGGGCGCTATGGCCTCCGACCTCCACAGATGCGCCTGCTTGATCTCCAGTATCTTCTTGAGGATGTCGATGCCCTCCTGCCTGGTAGCAGGGTCTATAAGCTTCTGTCTTGCCTCCTCCAGGGTCTCGATGTTTATTATCAGCATAGTTACCCGCTGAGAGCTATTTTACACCCGTAGCACTAATGCTTGAAATGCCTTACACCGGTGAAAACCATGGTCATGTTGTGTTTATCCGCCGCCTCTATAGACTGCTGGTCCCTGATGGAACCGCCGACCTGGATGACAGCAGTGACTCCACCCCCTGCCACAAGCTCCACGGTATCCGGGAAGGGAATGAATGCATCCGATCCCAGCACAGCGCCCTTCGACCTGTCCCCGGCGCGTTCAAGGGCAAGCTGTGCGCTCACCAGCCTGCTCGGCTGACCGGCGCCCATGCCCAACAGCATGCGGTCTTTGACCAGTGTTATCCCATTTGACTTAATATGTTTCACAGCCTTCCAGGCGAAGAAAAGGTCGTCCCATTCCTTGTTGGTGGGCTGCCGCTGGCTCACCACCTTCGGCTTGAACTCCTCGTCTGTGTAGAAATCTTTTAACTGCGCCAGGAAACCGCCGGTGATAGGTCTGAATTCAACAGCCTTGCCCTCAGGCGCCTTGCCCCCGGCCGGCATTGACAGCATGCGCAAATTCTTCTTACGCTCCAGCAGCTTGAGGGATTCATCCGAATATCCCGCCGCAATAATCACATCGTAGTGGGTTTTGTCTATCTCGGTCGCCAGGTCGATTTCCATCACCCGGTTGACAGCAACGATGCCGCCGAAAGCTGCTATGGGATCGCCGGATAAAGCCCGCCGGTAAGCTTCAGGCAGATCGTTATAGCTGGAAAGACCGCAGGGATTGGTGTGCTTGATAATGGCTACGGTAGGCTCCTCAAAATCATTCACCACATTCCACGCCGAGTCTATATCGAGAAAGTTATTAAATGAAAGTTCCGGCCCATGATGCTGTTTCACCTGTGTTATACCCCACGGTTTATGCCCCGCCACCTTTTCTATGTAGAGGGCGGCCGCCTGGTGCGGATTCTCGCCATACCTCAGGTTGTAAGCTTTTTCCAGCGCTATGGTCAGATTCGCCGGGAAGCTCTCCCAGGGCATCGTCAAGTGTGACACCCGGCCTGGCAACAGTCTCCACAAACGGGTAGAGGTTGACCACTATCATATCAATGGCTTCGATCTTATGCTGTAGCAGCTCGTCCATATGCTTGGTCAGATCGCGCCTTGCCAGTATGCCGCCGTGTACCGCCGGGTGGAGGGTTTTCACACGTCCGTCGAGTATCTCCGGGAAACCTGTGATATCCGAGATACCGTGGATCTTTAAGCCTGCTTCAGAAAGCGATTGCTTAGTACCTCCGGTGCTGAAAATCTCGATTTTCAAATCCTGCAACTGCCTGGCGAAATCTACGATGCCGGATTTGTTGGAGACGCTGAGGATAGCGCGCATAAGACCCCCCTTTATTTAATTATCACTCTCTCGCTACCGTTTGTTTTGACAACTTTACCGATCTGCCTGGCTTCAGGCACGGCATCCATAATTTGCCCGGCTTCCAGCTGCCCGCAGATCACTACCATGCCGATACCCATATTGAAAACACAGTACATCTCGTCATCCTTAATGCATCCCTGCTTCTGTATCAGGTCAAATAGGGCGGGCACATGCCAGGATGTCCTGTCGATTTCAACGGAAACACCCTGCGGCAGGATACGGGGTATATTACCTACAAAACCACCGCCGGTAATATGTGCCAGTCCTTTGATCTTTTCCAGTACCGGTTGTAGTTCCCTGAAGTAACAACGATGCGGTTGTAACAGCTCTTCTCCAAGCGTCCTGCCCAGTTCGGGATAAACCATCTTCAACTGAAGAGCATCACGGTCTATGCCAAAAGTCTTGCGCACCAGCGAATAGCCGTTGGTATGCAGGCCGCTCGAGGGGAGCCCCAGTACCATATCTCCTTCAACTATGTTATCGCCCTTGATAATACGGCCCTTCTCCACCACCCCCACGATAAAGCCGACCAGGTCATAGTCACTGGCCTTGTACATACCCGGCATCTCAGCGGTCTCGCCGCCGATGAGGGCACAGCCGACTTCTTTGCAAGCCTGGGCCAGGCCCGAAACGATGCTGGCGACCTTGTGGGGCATAAGCTTGCCCGCGGCAATGTAATCCAGCATGAAAAGCGGGCTGGCGCCGCAGCACAGGATATCGTTGACACAGTGGTTGACCAGATCAATGCCGACGGTATCATGTTTATCCATCAGCACAGCTATTTTGAGCTTGGTGCCGACACCGTCGGCACTGGATACCAGCACGGGGTCTTTATACTGCTGAAGTTGGAAAAAACTGCCGAAAAGGCCGATGTCTGTGATCACCTCAGGACGGAAAGTCGGACGCACGAGTTCCTTAATAAGGTCCTTGGTCCTGCCGGCAGCCGAAATATTTACGCCCGCTTCAGCGTAAGCGCCCTTACGTCTCGATTTCACTGAGGCTCCTCAAAGAAGCTAAAGGTAGAGTCTCCAGTTGCAACTTATCCATCTCAAGCTGGACAGGCATGGGGTAGTTGCCGGTGAAACACGCCACGCAAAATATATCACTGGGCTGTCCCACCGCCTCAATTAATCCGTCCATACTGATATAACCCAGCGAATCCGCGCCTATAGCGTCCTTGATTTCTGCCACGCTCTTCTGGGCCGCGATAAGCTCCCACCTTGTCGCCATATCCACACCGAAAAAGCATGGATAGCGTATGGGCGGGGCGCAAATACGCATGTGCACTTCCCTGGCGCCCGCTTTTCTCAACATATTTATCACGCGTGGAGTAGTCGTGCCCCGTACGATGCTGTCGTCAACAACAACGAGACGTTTACCGGATATCTCCTGGGTCAGGGGGTTAAATTTTAAACGCACGCCGAGCTCGCGCAGCCTCTGGTCGGGCTCAATGAAAGTTCGCCCCACATAGCGGTTCTTGATCAGCCCCTCATGATACGGTATACCCGAGGCCCTGGCATAACCTATACCTGCCGCCGTGGCCGAATCGGGTATGCCCATCACCATGTCGGCATCTACAGGATGCTCCCTCAAAAGGATGGCGCCCATCTTCTCCCTCGTGGTATATATCAACCTGCCGTTAAGCAAGCTGTCAGGGCGGGCGAAATAAATATATTCGAAAATGCAAAGGGCTTTCCTCTCGCTTTCAATCCGGGTGCTCCGCACGCCGTTACCGTCAATGGTAACTATCTCGCCCGGCTCGATTTCGCGGATGTATTCCGCCCCAATGTGATCCAGCGCGCAGGTTTCCGAGGCAAGTACCCAACCGCCATCCAAAGATCCCACACAAAGCGGCCTGACGCCCATGGGATCGCGCACACCGTAAAGTTTGTCATTTACAAGTATGACCAGTGAATAAGCTCCCTGGAGGCGCCGCATGGCATATTTGATCTTGCCCTCGATCTCTTTTTCCGGAGAGGATAGAATCAGATTGGCGATTACTTCAGAATCCGTGCTGGAATTAAAATCGTATCCCTTTTCCTCAAGCTCAACCCGCAGCGAGCTTGAATTGGTGATGTTGCCGTTATGACCCAGCGCCAGCCTGATATCCATTGTCCCCACCAGCACAGGCTGGGCATTACAAATGACACTTGAACCGGTAGTGGAGTAGCGGTTATGCCCGATGGCTATATTACCTTTAAGAAGGGCCAGCTCCTCTTCATTAAACGCATGCGACACCAGCCCCATGTCCGTATGTATGTAGATTCTATCCTCCTCCGCAGTAGCTATGCCGGCGCTTTCCTGCCCTCGATGCTGAAGTGCATACAGAGCAAAGAAAGTGATTCGGGCTACATCTACTCCGGGGGCGTAAATACCAAAGATGCCGCAGCTTTCATGCAAGTCTTGCATTGGTTTACATAGGGATTATACGGCTTTTAATGCCTCATGGTCAATAAATTGAAGCTATAATCTGCAGGGGCGCGCCCTCGGGCGCGTCCGGTTACCGTCATTGTGTGAGTGTCGCCTGCCCACAGGCGACCTCGCCAGTCACCCGAGGGCGGGTGACTTCCACCTAAGCTATTATCTGTCGGGGTGCGCCCCGTGAATATCAGGTGCGGACGGACTTAAAAACCCGTCCCTACGTAACCTTAGTTATCCAGTCAAGCGCGGCCTTTACCGCCCGCTCATCATGTCTCAATCTGTGCCCGGCTCCCTGTAATATAACCATAGTTTTAGGGTCACCCGCTTTTTCGTACAATCTGTGAGCATGCTCGACTGGCACAGTCTCATCCCCGTCGCCATGTACCAGTAATAAAGGCCTGGGCGCTATTTTTTCGATATACTGCAGCGGCATGACCGTCTTGAATCCTTCAAGCCATTTTTCTTTAGAAAGCGGAAATCCTGCGTCCTTGATGATGCCTATCTCGCGGAACCCGTTTATCATGGAATCAGCAGTACGGCCATCGGCCATGAAATTAAACTCAGCCGGGCAGGCGAAGGTAGCCACAGCAGATATGCGCGGATCGTGTGCGGCCACATAGACGGCCACAGCAGCACCACCCGAGGAGCCCAGCAGGCAGATTTTTTTCTTATTCACCTCAAGCAGCATATTGAGGAAATCTATGGCAGCGGTAAGGTCGTGCGTCCAGCCCACCATATCGATGTTCCCCTGGCTTGGCCCGGCGCCACGGAAATTGAAAATCAGCGACACAAAACCGGCCTCACAGAACCGGGCTGCAAGCTTGGCATAGCCACCCTTCTCATCAGGATTATAAGGCACAGCGGGTATACCGTGGCAGATGCAAACGGCAGGATATTCCCTGCTGCAATCATCAGGGAAATATATTTCACCGGAGAGTATGAGCTCATCGGCGCTTAATATTACATTCGCGTTCTTCATCGGCTAAACACTCCTGCCATCATTAATAGAAGTGTTCCCCAGGATAAAACCGCCATAAGCGTCCAGGCCGCTTTATTCCACTGGAAGATCTTGACTCCATCCAGAGGGGGAAAAGGAACCAGGTTGAAAGCCGCCAGCCACAGGTTGATCTGGAAACCGAAATTACCTATTATCTCCAGCATGCCCCCGTAATAGCTGAGCAGGTAGAACAGCCCCGCAATTATAAGGTTGGCGACAGGGCCCGCCGCTGAGATTAGCCCTTCCTCCTTAGGATCGGGATACTTATTGGCCTTTGTATAAACGGCGCCGGGCGCGAAAAAGAGAAATTTTCCGAAGCTGAGTACAGCGGAAGCAACGGCTATAATCAGACCCATCTTCCACAGGCGGAACTCCGCATGATAGCCGAACTTCTGGGCAACTCCCTTGTGCGCAAGCTCATGAAAAACAAAACCTGCGCCGATCCCGATAAGGGCAACCACAAAAAATATGGCAAACTGCGCCAGTGCCCTCTCATATGGCAGATCGCGCGAAGGCATTAAATACTGGAAGGAAAAGCAAAAGCCCAGCACAAGCCAGCAGACGGCAAGGTCGCGAATCTCAATCGCGCTGAATTTCATGATGCCGCTGGCCTCAGGTGGATTAGAAACTCTTTGTTGCCTTCAGCGCCAAGTATAGGTGAAGCAACCAGGTTCAGCAGCCGCAGATTGTATTCATTCATCCAGACGATGAATCTGCCTATCAACCTGGCGTGTACGGCAGGGTCTTTAATCACGCCGCCTTTTCCTACTTCTCTCTTTTCTGCCTCGAACTGCGGTTTAAAAAGCGCTACCAGTTCACCTGCCGGAGTAAGATGCGGCAATACGTTGGGAATCACCATGGTCAGCGAAATAAAGGAGATATCCATGGTAGCCAGGCTCACTTTCTCAGGAAGCTCGAAGGGATAATGCGCGTTGGTCTTTTCCATCACCGTTACCCTCTTATCCTGCCTGAGCCTATAGTCGAGCTGGTTATAACCCACATCGAGCGCATAGACTTTTACGGCGCCCTGCTGCAGCAGGCAGTCGGTGAATCCGCCCGTAGACGCCCCTACATCCAGGCAGGTCATCCCTTTAACATCGATCTTAAATTCTTTTAAAGCGTGTCCCAGCTTCAAACCGCCGCGGCTGACGTAGGGCAGCTTCTGCGCAACCCGGATTTCAACATCGGCTGATACCATAGTTCCGGCCTTGGTAAATTTCGCTCCGTTCACACTGACTTCACCGGCCATAATAAGCGCCTGCGCCTTGCTCTTGTTCTCAGCAAGACCACGCTCTACCAGGATAGAATCTAGACGCTGTTTGGACATGATTAAGATAAATTCTAAACCCCAAATACTAAACAAACTTAAAGTACAAAGTTACATATATTATGTCATAACAGGGACTTTTTTATTCGGTCATTGCGAGTACTTTTTTAGTTACGTCATAGCGAGCCTTTTTTAATCACGTCATTGCGAACCCTTTTTTATCACGTCATTGCGAGTACTTTTTTAGTTACGTCATAGCGAACCCTTTTTTATTACGTCATTGCGAGTACTTTTTTAGTTACGTCATAGCGAGCCTTTTTTATCACGTCATTGCGAGTACTTTTTTAGTTACGTCATAGCGAACCCTTTTTTATTACGTCATTGCGAGCCTTTTTTAATCACGTCATTGCGAGGAACGGAGTGACGAAGCAATCCCTCCGTCCGGTTTCATCATGAGATTGCTTCGCTGCCTGCCACGCCTTCGGCTCGCAGCTTCGGCTCACCGCAATGACAAACAATATCGTAGGGGAGTACTGTAGGGATGAATTTGAAAATCCGCCTGCTA
>JAPLHI010000099.1 GCA_026389695.1 Chloroflexota bacterium | reverse complement strand
TTGTTATTAGCTGCCCTTTATTATAACTTAATCGACTAAATAAATATTAAATGTGACTACCTGGTTTTAGCTTTATTCCTGCGTCTTACTACCAGGATTATCACCAGTATTATTATCCAGATGGGTGAAAATACCAGAATCCAGATCACAAGCCCTGTCAGTATTTTACCGAAAACAATTAATCCATCAACCGCGGATTTAAATATACCCGGTACATCCCACGTGCTCTCTCCAATAGGTTTGGTTTTCTTTAAGGAAATTTCAATTACGGACATATCTGAAGTACGCTCCAAGTACTGCATGCGGCCTTTGATCCTTTCGATATTGCCTCTTACATTAGAAAGCTCGCGTTGCACTTCCAGTATGTCTTTTACATTGTCAGCTTTCTTGAGCAGTTCCAGATATTGAGCTTCTGTCGCTTCAAGATTACGAAGCTGGGCACTTAAGTCCATATATTGTTCTGTGACATCCTGGCTATTGGTATTTTCATTCAACACTTTGACCGCAAGCGTACGCAGTTTCTGTAAGGCTTCATTGAATTTTTCTACAGGGACCCTGATCGATATGTAACCGGTTGGGTCCGTATCATCGGCACGCTGGGTAGATGATACTACGTAGCCATTCAATTGACTTGCCAGTGAAGAGATATCGCCCAGTGCAACATCGATATCCTTGACTTCTATCAATAATGTGCCCGTCCTGACTATCTTGCGGTCGGCAGCATTCTCCGTGCCGCTACCGGCGGTATCAGCACCATCCGCACTTTTACTGTAGTATTCTGAACCAGCAGAAGATTCCATAGGTGGCGCAGGCGCAGGCACTGCCGACGGATAGAAGGATGATGATGAACGTTCGGCGGGTGTAACCTGTTGTGCTTCACCCCATCTCACTACAGAGCATGCCAGAGATGCGCTGAGGATGACTATTACTGTCAGCAGGATAATAGATTTACGTAATCGATTCATGTCAACCTCCTGTCAAAAATGAGTCCAAATTGAAAAACTGATTATCTAATCGTGTTATCGGTATTGCCAGTGTCTTTAACAGTGCCGGAGGAAGTGAAAGACTTAACAATTGACGGTATCAGCTTTGGTTTATCCGGGAGACGAAAAGGGTTGGGCTTATCAGTGGACTGCTGGGCATCATTGGTAGTGGTATTAACAGCGCCTTTGTTTGGATTTATATTAGGTAGCGTAGATTTTGGGCTGACTGATCCGGTGGAAGGCAGTTGAATTCGTTCATTGGCTTTACGTGCGCGCTCAATTGCTGCTCTAAGCGCAGGCTTAACGGAATCCGGCGCATTTTTCAATGCATTTTGGAGTACAGTGATGCTTTTCGCGGTATTAGTATTGATAGACCTGGCTTTATTCACATCCAGGGCAACCTTGGCAGCATTAATACCGGTTTTTGGCAATTGCTGTTGAGAAGATTGCGTATCCGCCGATAGATTATCAGTAGCAATCTTGCCGGCCGGAGTGGTAACTTGAGGTGTTACGACAGGTGCGACGGTTGTTGCAGAAGGAGTAGTTGTCTGGGGTGTAACGACCGGTGGAACAGTAATTGTAGGAGAAGTTGTCGTCTGCGGTGTAACGATAGATGGTGTAGTAGCTGCTGGGGGGAGGGTCTCTGTTGCAGTAAATCCTGCCTTTCCGGCATTCACTGTTTCGGCTCTTTGCAGAGAGGTTTCCAGATCTTCAAGATGGCGGTTCAAATTGGTCATCGTCGTAACAATCTTGTCGGTTTTGCCCTGATTCGCCATGACAGCAATTTCCTGTGCCCTTTTCTCGGCAAGCTGAGCGTGTAATTCAGCTTTATCCATGTCTGAGAAAGTAAGCGCTACCTGAGCTTGCTCGACTGCCATTTTTACACCGTATAGCGGCTGATCCGGCATAGCTTCTGAAGAGGCCGCAGCGGTACCGCCGGTTACGAGCACGAAAACCATGACAGCCGATAACGCCACTGCCCAACTGCGGCGCCAGTGAAATATGCTGGGCTTGAGTTCCACAGGTTGCCTGCTAACGTAATCCTGTACACCATGCATCCTCACCCTCGCCCAGTACTTAAACTCCGGCCGCGGTTGTATGGGGTAGGCTCTCCTCTTAATGTCGAAAGCCATTTTCAGCATCTGATCAAGCTCAGCTGCATACTGCGGATAACGGCTGAGACAGCTATCCAGGCTCTCACCGGAAAGCAAGCGCTCAAAGCAATCGTTAAAAATTTCTTCCAGTTGATTAGCCATCGATCCTTCCGTACAGAAGCTTCCTCAGCGAGGCAATAGCATTGAACTGCAGCGCTTTTACGGTGCCCTCGCTTTTACCCAGAGTTACTGCAACTTTGGCTATGGAAAGCTCCGAAATAAAGCGCAAAGTAGCTACCTCCCGCTGCGCGTCGGGTAGCTTCTCCAGGGCATCCTTTAGTTGATACACTTCAAAATTCTGTTCTGTCATATATACAGGGTCACCCGAAGTTATAGCCCCGGCCTCGTCAAGGCTGGTTTTCTTCTCCTTTGATGTTTTTCTCACGTGATCAATTACCCTGTTGTGAGCGATTTTAAACAGCCATGCTGTGAACGGTAGATCACGCCACTTGTAAGATTTAATTGCCGCATAAGCTTTAATAAATACATCCTGTGTCAGATCCTCAGCTTCGGCCTGGCTGCGCACCTTGAAATAAATGTAGCGATAAATCTTGTCAAAGTGCATATCGTAAAGCGCTGTAAATGCTTCTCGATCGCCATTAACCGCTCTCTGTACTATTTGTTCTTCAACTAACACCAGGTTACCTCAAAATTACCTGGTGTCTATTATATATAAACGTAAGATAGTATAAAAAGTTTATGCGTATAATACCGGGATCATTTCCCGTTGGAAACGCATATCTTTGAATCAATCGAGGTGAGACGTTACAATGTTAGCGAATATAGTATTTTACTGTTCGATATTAGTTATTAAAGTAGTCTGAGTTGGGGCTTACAAAAATATATGTCCAGACCGATATGGCTTGTAAAATTAATTGAAATAGGTTTTCCAC
>JAPLHI010000023.1 GCA_026389695.1 Chloroflexota bacterium | reverse complement strand
AGATACTGCCTGAAGGATTCTTTCCTATGGCCGGTGTCACAGTGGAGGACAATGTTGCGCAGTTTCCCATAAGCAAATTCTTTGTCAGTGATGAGCATAACCTGATCATTTTCCTGAGTAATACGCCCAGAACGGACTGGTACCGGTTTTTAAACACCGTGCTGGATGTGACGCAGAATGATTGCGGTGTGAAAGAGATATATGCGCTGGGGGCTATGGTTTCCTCTGCTGCGCACACCATGCCGAGACTTATCCTCTCGGTGGTGAACTCCCCGCAGATGAAGGATATACTGAATCCGCATGGCATCATCAGTGATATGGAATACGAGACCCCCCCCGGCCAGAAACCTACCATCAACTCGTACCTGGTGTGGATTGCGTGGAAGCGGGGATTTCCGGGCGCCAGCCTGTGGGTTCCGATACCGTATTACTTTATCCCGGCGGACGATCCCCGTGCCTGCAAGCGATATGTGGATTTCTTTGACCGCAGATTCAGCCTGGGTATTGATACGCAGGAACTTGATGACCGTATGGCTGAACAGAATGTGAAGATAGCCCGGCTGTTCCGTGAGAATCCGGCGCTGGAAGGCTATGTGCGCAGGCTGGAAATCAATCAGCCCCTGGAGCCCGAGGAAAGCGAGAGGTTGGCGCGTGAAATGAGTGAGTATTTTAAGAAGCCATAAAATATTCAACTGTATGGTTAAATTCCAGGATCCAAATTCCAAACAATATAAAAACACTAAACCCTGAACTCTAAGCTCAAAACAAATCCAAAGTTCAAAACTCATGCGTTCGTGTCATTGCCAGCGAAGCGTGGTAATTGTGCCCGTATCTGTCATTACGAGGGACGCAGTCCCGTGGTAATCCCCGCAACGACATTTTAAGGAACATTTCTGACAATCAAGTTAGCGATGATAGGAAACCAAATCTGGTATAATTTTGCCGTTAAAATACGATTGAACAGGAGGTATTCCCATGGCCGTAGGTTATCAGAAGGAAGGCAAAATTGCCGTTATCACGCTGAACCGCCCGGAGGCGTTGAACTCCTTTGACCCCGATCAGATCAATGAATTTAATCAATGCCTCTATGATTTCAACCAGGACGAAAACCTCTGGGTTGCCATTGTGACAGCGGCTGGTGAAAGGGCATTTTCTGTGGGCGCAGATATCAAGACCACTCTGCCTAAAATACAGGATAGCGCTCACAGGGGGGAAATGCCGGCGCCAGCGATTTGCGAAGATATGCAAATCTGGAAACCGGTTATTGCTGCCATTAACGGCGCCTGCCTGGGAGGTGGTTTCGAGGTGGCTTTGGCCTGCGATATCAGGATTGCATCCGAAACCGCTACCTTTGGTTTTCCTGAAATCAACCTTGGCCTCATACCGGGCTGGGGTGGTACACAGAGGCTTCCCAGGGCTATTCCGCTGGCCAAGGCTGCCGAGCTATTAACATCAGGAAGGCCTATCGATGCGCAGGAAGCATACCGCATCGGGCTGGTTAATAAAGTAGTTCCCCCGGCTGAGCTGATGAATGAGGCCAGGAAAATGGCTGAAACACTGCTCAAACCGGCTCCGCTGGCAGCCAGGGCAGCCAAACAGGCTATGTTACAGGGACTTAATACCACATTGATAAACGGACTTGAAATAGAGTACCAACTGGAAAAATATGTGACGAAAACCGAGGACTTTCAGGAGGGGCGTGAAGCTTTTATAGCCAAACGCAAAGCGGATTTCAAAGCAAAATAAATCTTGAGGAGATATTTAAATGGCATTTAAAAAGATAGGTGTAGTAGGTTGCGGCCTGATGGGCAGGGGCATAGCCGAGGTAAGCGCAAAGACCGGCTATGACGTAGTCGTATCAGAAATCAACAGAGAACTGCTGGACAAAGGTATGGCTGCTATCAATCAGTCGTTGGCCAAAGCTGTGGAGAAGGGCAAGATGACCGAGGCGGACAGGGACAAGACACTTAGTAAGATCAAAGGCACTGTCGATATGCAGGAATTCAAGGACTGCGACTTGGTAGTTGAAGCTGCTATCGAGAACCTTGGCCTGAAGAAGAAGATTTTTATTGACCTGGACAGGATCTGCGCGCCGGGCGCTATACTGAGCACCAATACCTCATGCCTGTCGGTTATGGACGTGGCTGCCGTCACCAAAAGGCCGGATAAAGTACTGGGCTGCCATTTCTTCAACCCCGTGCCCGTTATGAAGCTGCTGGAACTGGTGAAGACCATCACCACCAGCCAGGAAACGCTGGATGCAGCGTTGGAGTGGGGTAAATCGCTGGGCAAGACCGTCATCGTGGCCCCGGACCGGCCGGGTTTCATTGTTAATCGCGCCTTCATGCCATATATGGTAGAAGCTTTTGAGATGTATGAGAGTGGAGTGGCGTCCAGGGAGGATATCGATACCGGTGTTCAGCTTGGTTTGAACCATCCCATGGGGCCCCTGACGCTGGCTGACATGGTCGGCCTGGATACGCTTCTCTTTGTTATAGACGCTATTTATGCGGAGACCAAGAATCCCAAGTTCGTCGCTCCCGTACTGCTGCGTAAAATGGTCACAGCCGGGCATCTGGGTCGCAAGACCGGCAAAGGATTTTACGACTACAAGTAATTATATGCAGGGTGATGCTATGATTCCTGGAGAAATGCCCTGCGTAAACTATTGAGATTACCACGCTTCGCTCGTAATGACAGGAACATAAATGTCATCGCAAGGGGCCTTTTTTATTTTGTCATAGTGAGGTGCACTTTTTAATCTGTCATAGCGAGGAGCGTAGCGACGTGGCTATCTCAGCAATGTTGGGGCGGATTTTCAGATCCGCCCGTATCGCCGGGCGCACCTGAAGGTACGCCCCTACGTACAGAGATTACCGCGCTTCGCTCGTAATGACATAATCGGATTGATTTTGTAATTTGTATTTTGAACTTGTTCAGAGCTTAGAGTTTAGTATTTAGATTTTTCGTGGTAGCATTGATACTCGAATGAAAATAGAAAAGGCCCGTGAACTGGGTTTTTGTTTCGGTGTGCGCCGCGCTCTCAAGATAATCGAAAGCGCCACCAATGATAGGGTAAAGATCGTCACACTGGGACCGATAGTCCACAATAAAACTGTGGTGGCGCGTTTAAAGAGTCTGGGTGTCGATGTGGTGGATGACGTCGAAAAGACCGATAACGGTGTCATCGCAATCTCGTCGCATGGAGTAGCGCCCGCCACCATGGATAAGATACAGGGACAGGGCGCGAAGGTAATTGATACTACCTGCCCCATTGTACGCAGCGCACAGAAGGCCGCCCAGAGATTGGCCGGAGCAGGCTTCAGCGTTGTTATTTACGGCGAAGCCAACCACCCCGAGGTGCGCGGCTTGCTGGGATGGGCTGGAGAGCATGCGATCGCTTCCATGAATGCGGATGAAATACCGTTACAATCGCTGCTGAAAAGGGTGGGTATACTGTCGCAAACGACGCAGAGCAGATTAGAGTTTATCAGCTTTGTCAATAATTTGACTGAAAGATTATTGCCGGCAACACGGGAAATTCGTGTCATCAATACCCTGTGCCAGGAGACACTGAAGCGGCAATCCGCCGCCATTGAGCTGGCGAAGACGAGTGACCTGATGATAGTAGTAGGCGGACACAATAGCGCCAATACCAGACACCTGGCGGAGGGATGTATTCCTATTGTGCAAACTTATCATATTGAGAATGCAGAGGAGATCGACGCTGCATGGCTGCGCGATAAGCAGGCTATTGGAATTACAGCAGGCGCGTCAACGCCTGACGAGGCTATTGAGCAGGTTATCCAGAGGATAAGATACCTGACCCGGTGATGCGTCTCAACCCAGTTCGTTGGTGAGCATGCGGCCGCCGAGGAGATGGATGTGGATGTGGGGAACGATCTGCGTGCCGTCCGGGCCGCAGTTTATTGACAGCCTGTATCCTCTCTCGGCAACACCTTCTTTGCGAGCAACAAGCTTTGCTACCAGGAGCATTTTTCCCGCGAGCTCCTTGGTAGAAGTATTTAAATCATTCACGGATTCTATATGCTTCCTGGGGATAATTACATCATGCACGGGTGCCTGAGGGTGGATATCACGAAAAGCGATCAGGTCCTTATCGCTGTACACAATATCCACCGGAATAGACCCGCTGGCTATTTTGCAGAATATGCAATCCATGGCTGCGCCTGTTAAGCAATACGAATTGTCTGACAGGTAGTAGTGCGCTCGATCCCCGCGATCTTATGGAACCGCTCGGTGATAAGCTTGCCCACTGAATCAACGGAGTCCCCTTCGACTACCGCAATGATATCATAGGGGCCCATTACGGCGTCCACTGACTTAATGCCTTCAATTTTTTTCAGGCCGATAAGAACTGCCTTGGTCTGACCAACCACCGTTGTGATAAGGACGAATGCTTTGGCTGCCATATTCCCACCTCCATTTATTAAATTTTAGCTTATAGCATCAGCTTTGCGCAACTGCTCAATATCTGATTTAGTGTATCCAATGGCGAGCAATACCTCCTCTGTATGTTCGCCTGTGTAAGGAGCGAGACTGCGTACTTTACCCGGCGTCTCTGAAAGTTTGATGGCGATGCCGGGATGCCTGACTTTTCCCAATTTGGGATGGTCGAATTCAAGCAGCATTTTCCGGTGAATTAATTGAGGATCGGTGAAGACCTCGTCCATCGCATTTACTTTGCCGGCGGGCACATCATGCTTGATCAGGATATCGAACCACTCGTCGCGGGTCTTAGTGAGGAAAATCTTCTGGAGCTCACACTCAACTTCTTTCCATATGGGATCGTCAGATTTACTCAAAAAATGTTCCGGCCTGAAACCGTATTTTTTAAGGTCTTCCCTGCCGATGGCCTTACAAAGGTTGTCCCAGAACCAGGGTTCGAGGCAGCCCAGGCTGATGAGTTTCCCGTCCAGGGTTGCATAAGTCCTGTAATAAGGGTAGCCACCGCCCAGTGCCCATTCCCCCCTGGGGAATTTCAATCCGGCGGCGAGGTGTTGCTGCAGGAAAAAGGTCATCAATGTGATAACGCTGTCGGTATATGAGATGTCCACATATTGCCCTTTGCCCGTCCTTTCGCGGGCGAAGAGTGATGCCAGTATGCCCACTGCGCCGTGCATGGAGGCGCCGGCAAAATCCGCTATGAAATTGAGTGGTATGGCAGGCGGCTCTCCGGGCCATCCGATTAAGTTCAGCACACCCGCGATGGATATGTAATTGATATCGTGACCCGGGTACTGATTATAGGGTCCGTCCTGGCCGTAACCGCTCAGAGAGCAATAAATTATACGGGGATTAATTTCCCTGACCGTTTCATAATCCACTCCCATGCGCTTTACCGCTCCGGGGCGGAAGCCTTCCACTATCACATCCGCATCCTTTGCCAGCCTGTAGAAGACTTGCCTGCCCTCTTCCGACTTGAGATTGAGGCGGATGCTCTTCTTGTTGCGATTCAGGGCATTGAAGGCTGCGGCAGCCTTTAATGCTTCGACATCTGCGGTGCCATATACCCCGGCGCCACGGCTACTGGATTGGGGTAGAGCTTCAACCTTGATTATTTCAGCGCCAAAATCACCCAATATCATGGTGCAAAGCTCTCCCGGCGGCAGGTGAACCAGTTCGAGTATCTTGATGCCTTCCAGAGCCAACATTGCTCCTCCACGTACACAGTCGGGGATTTGTCCTATAATACAAGTATTGATATGGAGAGTCAACGAAATGGGGTGAAGTCCTGAATTCTAAACCAACATTTTTATGTCGTTACCAGCGAAGCGTGATAATCTCAGCAGTCAGCACGGTTATAGAGATAGCCGCGTCGCTACGCTCCTCGCTATGACAATTGAATTAACCTGTCATTGCGAGCGCCAGCGAAGCAATCTCAAAATGAGGTCAGGAAGAGAGATAGCCACGTCGCTATGACGTAATATTTATATTTAGAACTCAGGATTTAAAGATTACAGCTTAAGCAAATGTAGAAGCCAGATTATTAAGTATTTGAGTTACAGTTTCATCGCGGTTGAGTGTGTAGAAATGGAAATAGCGTACCCCGTTCTCCCACAGATCGAGGCATTGCTCGCTGGCGATGTCAATGCCCATCTTAACCACATCGTCCGGAGTCGCTTCTTCAAATTGTGTTACCAGTGGTACCGGTAATTCTACGCCGCTGATCTCGCTGAAGCGTTCTACCTTGGCAAAGTCGGTGATAGGCATAATTCCGGCAATGATGCCTATCTGCTCGAAGCGGTCCATCATCTCGTAAAAATAGAAGTTTTCAAAAAACATCTGGGTGATACCGAACTCGGCGCCTTCATCTATTTTCTTCTTGGTAGAAGCCGTGTCAATGCCAAGATTGGCGGACTCCATATGCCCCTCGGGATACACAGCAACACCTATGCAGAAATTATTGTATGACGCGATGAATTTCACCAGGTCGGCGGCATAGCGGAAATGTGTCCCGCCATCGAAAATTCCCGGCTCATACTCTTCGGGGTCTCCCCGCAGAGCCAGTATGTTTTCAATGCCGAACTCCTGGTAGTAATTGATTACCGGTTCGAGCTCCGACTTGCGCGGGTCGGCGCAGGTGATGTGCGGCATTACAGTCAGGTCGGTCTCATCATGGATTTTTTTTACTATGCGCTTGGTCTTTTCCAGCGTATTGCGACCGGCATGCTGAGTGAAGGATATAAACGACGGTGAGAAAGCTTTGAGCTTGTTTATGCGGTCCAGCAGCCTGTCCTCGCCTATAGGTGTTTTAGGAGGGAAAAACTCGAATGAAAGGCTCTTTCCCTGTTTGGCTATGATTTCACTGACTTTCATTTTCCCCCTGGCGTAACTTATAAAGCAAAATCGCGTTTATGATACAAGTGATATGGGTTAAAAGCAAATCATCCGTGATTGACAAACCGGTTAAAGGTAAATATCATGGTCTACCAATGGATGAAATGCTTTCTCTGGCACGTAACCTGGTAAATGTACAGGAGGATGACCGGCGTGTGATAGCGCGTGAGTTACACGACCGCATCGGACAGTCTTTAACTGTGCTAAAGTTGCTATTGAGTGAGGCCATAAATCTACCGGCAGACAAAACCGGAGCCACCCTGGGTGAGGCGCAGTCGCTGGTTAACGAATTGATGTCACTGGTCAGGTATCTTTCACTGGAGCTGCGGCCGAAAATGCTGGATGATCTTGGCCTGCTTCCGGCACTGCTCTATCTCTTTGAAAGTTACTCCTCGCATACTCACATCAACGTAAAGTTCGAACATTACGGCCTGCATAAAAAATTCACCCCGGAAATCGGAATCGCCGCCTACCGTATCGTGCAGGAAGCCCTGGATAACGTGGCCAGGCATTCCGGAGTCAGCGAAGCCAAAGTGCTGGCATGGTCGGACAGAAAAGTATTATTTATACGTATTGAAGATCTGGGGAAAGGTTTTAACCTTGCCGAGGCGCACGGTAACAATAGCAGCGGATTGAACAATATACACGGGCGGGCGATACTGGTCGGCGGCAAGCTGACGGTGCAATCGGCGCCGGGCAGGGGAACTATAATCAATGCAGAGCTGCCTATAATAACCAGGATCAAGAAGGAAACACAGGGGAAATCAGATGATTACCGTAACACTGGCAGATGATCACCATATAGTCCGTCGCGGTATTAAGGCTCTGCTTGAGGCAGAACCTGATATGAGGGTTGTCGGCGAGGCCGGCTGCGGCATGGAGGCTTCGCAGATTACGCAGAAAACGAAGCCGGATGTGCTGGTCCTGGACCTGATGATGCCGGATATAAATGGACTTAAGCTGATCAGCCAGATAAAGAAGCGTTCACCCGATACTGCCATAGTGGTCTTATCAATGTATGGAAATGACTGTTATGTGCTTGAAGCCCTTCAGGCCGGGGCTAAAGCTTACGTGCTGAAAGATTCTCCCCAGGATGAATTTGTGCGGGCCGTGCGGGAAGCAGCTGCAGGTCACCGTTACCTGGCGCCGCCTCTTTCCGACAGGGCCATCGAGGCCTATATGCTAAAAACAGAGGACACCAAGCTGGATCCTTATGATATGCTCACTCTCCGTGAACGGGAAGTATTACATCTGCTGATACAGGGATCGACCAATGCTGAGATCTCCGAGCATTTATGTATCAGCAGGCGCACTGTGGAAGTGCACCGCGCCAGGATTATGAAAAAGCTCGGGTTGCACGGCAGGACGGAACTGATCCATTACGCCATTCTTCGCGGCATCCTGCCCGACGGCAAATAAACATCAATTTCAGGCAAGCATAACACTCCACATATAAGTTCCCAACTCTGCAGAAACCGGAAGTTCATGTTATATGCGGCATCTGGGATTTTACGTTTGGAACTCCCAAAAATACGGATAATATACGTATGTAAGTAAGTAAAACTACGTATATAACCTCAAATACAAAGGACGTATAATACACTTCGCGATTTCAGGTGGGATACGTTTGCCTTTTCCTCAAACATCTGTACAGGAGTAGTTTTTAATGGAAGAACATCTATGGTTTAAAAGCTATGACGCCGGTATGCCGCACACGCTGGAGCCTTACCCGCAAAAAACTTTGCTTGACTGTTTCTATGACAGCCTGCGACAAAGGCCTGATCACCCCATGGTGCTGTTCCAGGGTACCCGCGTTTCGTATGCAGAGATAGAACGGTTCAGCAACGCCGTGGCTGCCGGACTGATTGCGCACGGGGTAAAAAAGGGAGACAGGGTATCCATGCTGCTGCCGAATTGTCCGCAGGTTGTATTTTGCCACCTGGGCATTTGGAAAACAGGGGCAATAGCGTCACCCATCAATCCGCTGTATACGAAATCCGAGCTGGAGCGCTCGCTCAACGAGTGCGGAGCCGAAGTGGTGATTTGCCTGACTCCCTTCTATAAAACCATCAAGGAAATCCAGCCGAGAACAAGGGTACGGTTGGTGATTACCACTAATATCAAGGAGTTCCTCCCCCGGCCTACCCGCATGCTCTTCACACTTCTCAGAGAAAAGCAGCAGGGTCATCGTATCAAAATTAAAGACGGTGATTTAAGGCTGGAAGACCTTATTCGCCGGTTTAAGGATGCCGACCGGCCGGATGTTTCTATCAGACCTGATGATCAGGCGCTTTTACTGTTCAGCGGGGGTACAACGGGTACAACAGAAGCGGCGGTGGGATTGCACCGGGGCCTTGTTATGGCCGGGATGCATCTGAGCACATGGTTTAAGCCGCTTTTAACCCCGTGGGATGATATTATTCTGGCGCCCATACCCATGTTCCATGTCTTCGGAAACGTGGCACTGATGGCTACGTCTATAGTTAACCACAATACCATGTCGCTGGTACCCAATCCCCGTGATTTAAACGATCTGGTGAAAACGATTCAGAAGGTTAAACCCGCTTTTATCCCCGGGGTTCCTACACTCTTTGTTGCACTGCTGAATCATCCGGCGATTAAATCAGGTAAGGTAGATTTCAAATGTGTTAAACTCTGTGTTGCCGGCGGAGCGCCGCTTTTGGCCGAGGTTAAGCACCGCTTTGAATCGTTGACCGGCGGCAGGATGGTAGAAGGCTACGCGCTGACAGAATCCATGCTGGCGGCTGTGATAACTCCTGTAATGGGCAAATACAAGGAGGGGGCTGTGGGCTGTCCTTTGCCTGACGTAATTATCCGTATCGTGGATACTGAGACGGGTACGAAGGTGCTCGAAACCGGTCAGCCTGGGGAAATCATCATTAAGGCGCCGCAGATCATGCAGGGTTACTGGCAGCGGCCTAAAGAAACGGCGGACATGATCAGGGACGGCTGGCTTTATACGGGTGATAACCGATGTTATTGTTGCCGGCATACCTGATCCCTACCAGGGTGAAGCCGTTAAAGCCTGGGTGGTACTGGACGGCATCGCCTGCACGGCAGAAGAACTGAAAGCCCATTGCCGCGATAAGCTAACCGGTTATAAAGTACCCCGGTATATAGAATTCCGTGATGCCCTGCCCAAATCGGAGGTGGGGAAACACTTGAACAGGATACTGGTGGAAGAGGAACTTGCCAAATCCGGGCAAATCAAGCACAGTTAAAATAAAAATAATTTAATGGAGTGATGATGGTAAAAGTTATCTGCGACAGCACAGGCGACCTGACCAAGGACATTGTAGAAAAGTACGGCATCAGCATTGTTCCCCTTAATGTTCTCTTCGGCACGGAGTCACTTAGAGATGGCCCCGATATCACACCTGAGCAATTCTACAAAAGGCTGGTTGTAGACAAATTACATCCCACAACGTCAGCCCCTGCCCCGGGTACTTTCAGTGAATTGTATACAAAACTGTCAAAGGAGACTGACGAGATAGTGGTGCTTACGATATCCAGCAAGATCAGCGCGACTTATGAGAGCGCCCTGCAGGCTAAGGAACTCGTGGGCAATATCTGCAAAATTGAGGTGGTGGACTCTCTTCTAACGTGCGGAGGGTTGGGACTGCCGGCCTTAAGAGCCGCACAGGCGGCAGCAAAGGGTGTCAAACTCAACGAAATTGTCGAGATGCTCAAAGATGTCCTGCCCAGGACGCGGGCATATATGATCTTTGATACGCTGGAATACCTGCGCAAGGGCGGCCGCATCGGCGCCGCACAGGCATTTCTTGGCGGCATGCTCAAGCTGAACCCGATTATTACACTTAAGGATGGCCTGATTCATCCTGTGACCAGGGCGCGCAGCCGCGCCAAAGCTATAGATGAGCTTGTTAAACTGGTTATAGATACGCCGAAATTGGAAGACGTGGTTATCCAGGATGCCACTACACCCGACGAGCTTGAAATACTGGCAGACCGCATAAGCGTGAAATTCCCCAAGGAGAAGCTCATCCGCACCAAGGTAGGCCCGGCAATAGGAGTGCACACGGGTCCCAATGTGCTGGCCTCCTGCTTTATCGCAGGCAAGTAAGTTACTGCCGCATCGGTACAAATTAAGGAGAGTACAAGAAATATCATTGCAGGCAAAGCGTGTCAACTTCTTGACAACGGTTCCATTAACCGGATAGTCATATTACTTGCGGAACCCCGCAATGATATTTCTCCTTTTTATACTTTATCGATTATAGTAATGCGTGGAATATATCTTGTTTGACATAATATTAAGATGGTAAAGATTATTTGCGACAGCGGATGCGACCTGACCGCGGAGATGGTGGGTAAATACGATATCAGTATTGTGCCTTTAAATGTCCATTTCGGCAGCGAAACATTCAGAGACGGCATAGATATTACGCCGGACGTTTTTTATCAAAAACTGGCTGCCGGTAAAGTGCATCCCACCACCTCAGCTCCGGCGCCCGGTGTTTTTGCTGAGATTTAGACCCGCCTGGCGCAGCAAACCGACGAGATAATGGTAATGACCATTACTGGTAAATTAAGCGCGACTTATGAAAGCGCGGTACAGGCTAAAGCACTGGTGGATAATACTTGCAGGATAGAAGTCATAGATTCGCTCTGGGTTTGTGGAGGGATGTTAATACCGGCGCTTCGCGCGGCGCAGGCAGCGCTGCAGGGAGCCAGGTTGAAAGAAATTGTGACCATGGTGAAGGATGTTATATCCAGGGTTAGCGGCTATATTATCTTTGATACGCTGGAATATCTGCGGAAAGGCGGGCGTATCGGTAAGGCAGAGGCCTTGCTGGGGAGCTTGCTCAAGTTAAATCCTATTATTACACTCAAGGACGGTATGGTTTCCCCGGTAGCCAGAACACGTAACCGCGCCAGTGCCATTGACGCCCTTGTCGGCCTCATGGAAAAAATACCCAGGATAGAAGAGATGGTCATCCAGCATGCTACGACTCCTGATGAGCTTGAGCTGCTGGCCGACCGCCTCAGCCATATATACCCCAAAGAGAAAATGTTGCGTTCCAGAATTAACCCAGTGATCGGTGTGCACACGGGCCCCAGGGTGCTGATTGCCGGTGGACTTGCCGGGAAATAAAACAGCCGAAGGGACACTTCTCAGTCACAAGACCTGCGGGCAAACACACCTCACGTCACCAATCTATGATCATATCTATAGAAACGATAGGTGCAGACCGTCGTATCCTGTGCAGCTAAACAATAGCGCCCCTGTTTTTTACAGGAGCGCTATAAAATATCAGGTTGCTTGTGCTCCAGGCAAAACCTGAAGCATTCCGCCTATTTTACTCTTAATGATAGATTCAGTTGGTTTGATTACGCGGCAGTGGCCCGGGCGGTTTCCTTGCGTTGTCCACGCAACCAGAAACTGAAGATGATGAGCGCAATGCCGAAGAATATGAGATACAGCGCTATCAGCCACAACATCGCCAGCGCGCCCGCTACCGGATTGGCCAGCAGGATGCCGCCGAATAATACGGATATTATGCCTCCGATCAAGATCCAGACTTTACCGGGCAGAGACTTCCACTGCGCAATGGAAAATATAATTTCCAGGATACCTGTGAACACTGCCCAGAAGGCTATGAAATATAGCAGGAAAATCGCTGTCATGCCCGGCCAGACAAACACTATTACAGCAATCAGGATGCTTAGAATGCCGTCGGTAAATACCCACCACCTGTGGTTGGTTTTGGGATGTGTAAGGGCGAATATAATTTTCCCGATACCGTCTACCAGCATATAAGCCCCGAAAAACGCGACAAGTAATAGTACGGTGAATATCGCTGGCAAAGCGAAGAGCAGAACCCCCAGCGCTACAGCTATAAGACCGCGGATGAGATTGATCCACCAGTAACGTAGCATCGATTCCACTAGCACACCTCCTCTGAAAGATGACATGATGTTACCAAATTGAAATCGTGTCCGCAAATTTATCACGCGCGGATATTAAACCCGGCACGACATCTGTCACTTGTTAATCATAGTACAAATGTATTAATACAAATAACCATGGTGGAGTTACTCAAATTTGCGCTGGAGAAACACCGGTATGATGCTGCGGCGTATGCCATCGTGTATGGGCTGCTCATGGTAAAAAAGCATGGTAAAAAAGCAAAAAGAAAAAGCCGTAAAACGCGGATTTTGCAGTCCCGCCCTGGATGAGACCTCCGGGTTGATGCTGGAAGAGGCCAGCGGCATCGACGGGCTTGACCAGGAGATAGCCGTGCTGCGTCTGAAGCTGCGGGACCTTATCAAGGATTCTCCTGAAGAGAATGAACTGCACCTCAAGACTGCCAGCACCATTGCCAATCTGGTAAAGATCCGCTACAGCATCAGCAAAGAACAGAAAAAATCGCTCAGAGAAGCCATTACAAAAGTGCTGATGGAGCTGGCTATACCTCTGGGTTTAAAGCCCTGATTAAATGATTCTACGGCCTTACCAGAGCGAAATTGCACGCGCTGTGCTGGAAAGTGTGGAGGCCCACCGTGGCCTTACCTTTTCCGTTGAGATTGCCCGTCAGGGCGGCAAGAATGAGCTCTCAGCCCATCTCGAGGTGCTGCGGTCAACTCGGACAGGATCAAGATATACTCCGGCGACGGCTCGCAAGACTATCGCGAGGTGTTCTTTGAACTGGAAAGGGCCAGGAGCGTCTACCGTCCCAACCAGACGATCATTTTTTTTGTAGACCCGGCGGAAGGCCATGATGATTATCTGATTAGCCTGGCATTGTGTGTGGAGGCCGCTTCGCTGTGTGCGCCGCGGAAGGCTACCGGGATCATAAGAGAATGAAAATTATGGGGGGCAACGAGTATAATAACCTTAGTTATAATCGCATAGAAGGAAAAATATTGAAGTATGTAGCCCTTGACGCTATGGGAGTTATTTATGCCGTCAATGATGATGTAAAAGATCTGCTATATCCTTTTATAGTTGAAAAAGGCGGCGTAAACAATTACGGTCGAATTAAGGATATGTATATTGAGGCAAGCCTGGGTAAAATGTCTGCATCTGATTTCTGGAGATCGGTGGGTATTGCCCCGGTCCTGGAGGATGAATACCTGGATCGTCACAGGCTTAGCAGGGGACTGATTGAGTTCCTCCATGATGTGAAATCCCGCGATATTGAGTTATGGTGCCTGTCAAATGATGTTTCGCAGTGGTCGAAGAAATTGCGCCGTATACACAGGTTGGGGAAATATTTCCGGGGAGTGGTTATCAGCGGAGATGCAGGTGTGAGAAAGCCTGACCGGAGGATCTACGAGCTATTACTGACAAAGGCAAAACGCAAAGCTGATGAAATCGTGTTTGTCGACGATAATATTAGAAATCTCGATGCTGCTGCTGAGCTTGGCCTGGTAACCGTTCTATTTGATCCTCTGCATCAGGGCGCTGCCGCCAGGCATCAGGTTGTCAGCAGTTTTTCTGATTTGATGAGTGTAATCTAGTAAATAATTAAACGTAGCGGGTAATAAAAAAGGAGCGACTCGAGTCGCTCCTTTTTGTTTTCATTAGCTGGTATTAAATAAGGCTGGGCAGGCCTTTGGCTGCGTCTTCCATATCCCTCAGGCGGCCTGTGGTTTCCTTCAGGCGGTCCTTCTGGGTCATGGCGAACGCCGATGCCCTGTCGTAGTAGTCCCTGATCTTCTGGACGAAAGCAAGCTGTGAGAAGATGATGGTTACGTCAATCGAGCCGCGGTCTCTGGGGAAGTCACCGGCGCGGATGACAGCGTTCTCGGCAAGCTCGCGCAGGTAATCACCGAGCCCCTTGGCGATGTCCATATTCATTTCTTTGCCCGGCGCAGCCATAAGATAAAGGGCCCGCCCGGCATCTTCGGGGTTGATGGCTATGGAAAGTTCGCTGACGGCGGCATCCATGGCCTGCATGGCTCTGAGGGTTTCACCGCTCTTTTCGCGGAAATTGACCTTGGCCAGCTCCCAGGGGAAACGGAAGCCGCGCGGTATATCGGTCTTGCCTATTCCAAAGGCGGTCCAGCCGTCGATGGATTGCATGATGTCGCCGGCATCCATAGTCTTGGCGCCCACGCTCTTTGCGCGCGTCACTTCGCCCGCGCACATCAGGTCGTAAAACGGTTCCACGATCTGGCGGTTGATCCTGGTCAGGTTCATGGCAAGGCTGGAGTCTTTGCGCACGTAACGCTGGTTGTCAGCCAGAAAAACTCCATCAGCGACGGAGTGGATAGATTTCAAACAGGTGGCGGTGTTATAAACGCTTCTCAGCTCGGCAACCTCTTCATGCTCGAAGGGCAATACGCAAAGGGCATATACAGGTTTGCCTATGTAGCGCTCTTTGAGCATCTGGGCGATGATGGAAATGGCGCCAGACCCGGTGCCGCCGGCGGTGCCTGCTACCAGCATGAAAGCATGTGTCTGGTAAAAGAGCTGTGCCGTTCTGACGGCATCGATTACTTTATCGCCGTCCTCACGGGCGAGCTCTGCGCCCATCTCGTTAACCTTGCCTACTCCGTGTCCCCAGGTCTTGCGGCCGCCGATAAGGATGCGGTGCATATAATCGGAGCCAATATTGGATAATCCGGTCAGGTCAGTCTGGTCGGTGTTGACAGCAAAGGTACCGGTGACGATGGTTGGCCCCCTATCAGAACGGGCTCTATTCCCGAGGCGGGCAAATTCATCGGCTACGCGGGAGCCACACTGCCCCAGCCCGATAACCATTAATTTCATTCTTTAATTACCTCGCTTTTGTTATTTTCTGAACATACGTATCTGGCTTAAATTAAACCCATATTATAGCTATCTCATTTTTTTGTCAAGGCTTTAGGATTCGGATGACCAGCCGCCCTTCTTGCTGATTGCTCTTATACGCCATATCACCAGGCCCGCAATAACAAGTACGCCGATGATTATCAGGCCGATCCACCAGAATTCGAAGCCGGAGATGAGGACTGGCTGGAATTGACTCCACTCGCTGCTGTTGCCCGCCCCGTCTACGGCCTTAACTCTCCAGAAGTATTCGCCCATACCCGGCCTTTCTGTGCCGGATATGCTGTAAGAAGGAGTTGTCAAATTCTCTTTGCGTATCACCGAACCGGAAAAATCGGCTTTCTGGCTCATCTCAAACGAATAAAAAACGCCGCTCGGGTCTTCAACGACCGACCACTTGAATTCTATAGGCTTGCTATCCAGGAAATCAAGCTTGGTTCCGGGTTCCGGTGCTATGGGTTTAGGCACCTGTGGAGCTATAGATTCCACAGTAAACGTGGTAGACGCCAAGGCTTGTGAGGGATCGCTGATCGTTATCAGGTGGCTGCCGGATTCGCTCACGGGTGGTTTAAATCCTGTGCTGAAGCTGCCTTTGGCATCTGTCGTGGCGTTGGGGCTTACCTGTTTGGCGTTATACATAATGGTGAGTGGCTGGTTAGCGCCAAAAGCGCTGACGCTCAGTATCGTATTTTCGCCTACAGCCCCGCTGCCGGGATTGATAGTAACTTCGGGAGTGACGACAACTGTATAATTGGTCACATCGCCCACCTTGGTGGCGTCGCCGAATGAATCTACTTTGTGTTCTCCTTTTGTGCAGGCGGGGACTTCGAACTGCGCCGACCATGAACCATGCGCGTCGGCAGCGATATTACCCGCAACCTGCATATTATCAAAGGTGACTTTAATGCCCGTTTCGTTCTCCTGGAAGCCCACGCCGCTGGCCCACAGAGTATCGCCAACACCTATGACATCGCCCAGCCGTCCCGTGGCCTGCTCAACCTTGATGCCCGGCGATACTGTAAATGCAGTATCAGGGACGTCTTCAATAGGAGTCGTAGCGCCTTTGGCATCTACCTTGTGGGAACCTTTGGCGGACGCGGGAACTGAGAAAGAAGACTGCCAGGAACCGCTAAGGTCGGTGGTAAGGCCGGTTTTGACTATTGTATCATCATACAGAATGGCGATATTTGTCTCCGCGGCGGCGAAACCGGACCCCGAAACATTAACCACCCTGCCCACCCAGCCCGAGTTAGGGTTGATGCTGAGGATAGGTGTCACGCTGAAAAGCTGGTCCTTTATTTCTGTTGATGGGGTTGTGACACCACTTGCAGTTAGAGGATGATTACCCCTGGTGCTGGCAGGAATTTTCAGTGTATATATCCAGCTACCTGTCTCGTTGCCTTCTATGCCTGTGGCCACCGCATTACCGTCGAACATTATCTTGATTCCGCTTTCCTTGGAGTTAAATCCACCGCCCTGGATGGAAACCGATGAGCCGACAGCGCCCTTTTTGGTCCCCATGCTGATGGAAGCCAGCACCGTATATTCTTTCTGGAAAGACTTACTGCCGACTTTAAGTGTAACCATGTGTTTACCCCTGGGCGATTGTGGGACCTTGAAAGTGATGGGCTGGCAGTTGCCCGTCCTCACAGTACCCTGGGAGATGAGCTGGTTGCCTTCTCCCCAATAGAGGAAATAATCTCCCACCCCATACTGGCAGAAAGCAGGTATTTTAACATCGGAGCCGACTGTCCCCTGTGTCGGCTCAAGGGTAAGCGACTCCGCGTACGCCGGAACTGGCAGAAACAGGGTGGAAAGGACACTGAAAACCAGTAGAGCCGCCAGAACCTTTACTTTCATCAGATAACCCTCCAGGTTGATTTTGCGCTTATGATAACACAATTTATTTAAAAGGCATACAGTAAAAGCAAGTCATTCCGGCTTCATCTTTTAGGCATCCTTGGCATTGAGGGTAGCCAGGAACTCGGCGTTCGTTTGTGTCCTGGCAAGGCGGTCGATAACCCGCTCGGACGCTTCTGTGGTGTTATTGGCGTCCTCTGCCAGCATGCTGACCATACGGCGCAGCAGCCAGACCTTGGCAAGCGTATCTTCGTCGAGGAGTAACTCCTCACGGCGGGTACCGCTGCGCATGATGTCTATAGCGGGGAAGACACGCTTTTCAGCCATACGCCTGTCGAGGTGCAGCTCCATGTTGCCTGTGCCTTTGAATTCCTCATAAATCAGGTCATCCATACGGCTGCCGGTATCTACCAGGCAGGTGGCCAGGATGGTCAGGCTGCCGCCTTCCTCTATGTTCCGGGCGGCGCCGAAAAACCGCTTGGGCGGATAAAGAGCTCCCGAATCGATGCCGCCTGATAGCGTGCGGCCGCTGGGGGGCATGGCGAGGTTATACGAGCGGGTAAGGCGCGTGATGCCGTCGAGCAGGATAACTACATCTTTACCTATCTCCGCCAGCCGCTTGGCCCTCTCCAGGGCAAGCTCAGCCACTCTGGTGTGATTCTCTACCGGTTCGTCGAAAGTCGCGGAGATCACCTCGCCCTTTACAGAGCGTTTCATGTCCGTGACCTCCTCGGGGCGTTCGCCGATAAGGCATACCATAAGGTGGGCATCGGGATACTTATTAGTAATAGCGTTGGCGATATTCTTGAGCAGGATCGTTTTTCCTGCCTTGGGCGGTGAAACGATCAAGCCGCGTTGCCCGCGCCCGATAGGCGCCACAAGGTTGATCACCCTGGTGGACAGATTCTTGGGATTTTCCTCCAGGTCGAACATCTTATCGGGGAAGGTGGGTGTAAGTTGACCGAAATGGGGCCGTCCTTTGGACTGGTCTGCGTCGAGATCGTTGACGGTCTCCACACGCAGCAGGCTGCAATATTTCTCCCCCTCTTTGGGAGGGTGGGCCTGTCCTGTTACCATATCACCGTTGCGCAGGCCGAAGCGCCTGATCTGTGAATTAGAAATATATACGTCGTTGGGCCCGGGCAGCAGGCTTTCCTGCCTTAAAAAGCCGTAACCCTCATCCATAATTTCCAGTATGCCGCCCAGGCTCATATAAAATCCCACCTGTGGTTCCGGCGGCTGGACAAAGACAGCG
>JAPLHI010000216.1 GCA_026389695.1 Chloroflexota bacterium | reverse complement strand
GAGATTTCTTTCGCTAATCACTAATCACTAATCTCTAATCTGTAGTAGTCTCTAACCTCCAACCTCAAACATCCGGATTGTGCCGAGGTAGCTCAGATGGTAGAGCAGTGGACTGAAAATCCACGTGTCCCCAGTTCGATTCTGGGCCTCGGCACCATAATAACCACATTCGAGCCGAAGTGGCGGAATGGTAGACGCGGCAGTCTCAAAAACTGTTGAGGGGCAACTCTCGTGTCGGTTCGAGTCCGACCTTCGGCATAAATGCTGATTCCAGTCTGAAATCAATGCTTTTAGTAAAATAAAAAAGCTGCCGGGTAAATCTGAATGACCGGCAGCTATTGAACGTGCGTAATTGAATATAATAGAGCTAAATCAAGTACCAGATACTAGCGGCTATCAGAAGTGAGAGTAATAGTATTCCATCCACCACAATTCCACTGAATAACACCATCAATTTCCGATCCTGGTTCATCTTTTGGAGTACTTTTTTATTCATCATTTTTATCTCCACTTCAGTTTTTTATTTATACTTATTTAACGGAAGTGGAAATAAAAAGGTTTAGAAAAGTTTTAGGAATTATTAACAATTTTCACTGTGGATATCTTGATTGACCCTCTCGGAATTCTATGATAACCTAAACGCGGATTGCCGAGTTGTGTAGTGGTAGCACGATGGACTTTGGATCCATTTGCCCAGGTTCGAATCCTGGCTCGGCAGCCAATATCCGTTCTATACTGCCGCTCCCATCCTTAATAGTATATGTTGAGTGGAAGCTACAACTCAACTACATTTAGACAAACTGAATTTCTCAATAAACTCACTGGTACTAATTATCTCGCAACCTATATTGTCTAGCTCAACTAGTCCTTTTTCGTACACACCGGATATGGCATCCTGTATCACAACTATTTTGAAATCACGTTCACTGGCTTCATAAATCGAAGTCCTGGGGCAATTGGGGAAATTGCATCCTGTAAAAACCAGAGTGTTAACTCCTTTCCGTTTTAGAAACTTTTCCAAAGGAGTTTTATAAAAAGCTCCCCAACGTGTTTTATATATAATAAATTCATTCAACGCTATTTCCTGGATACCTCCCTTCAAAAGCTTGGCGGAATTCAATCTCGTGTCATTTGGTTTCAATTCTTTAACCAACTCTGCGCCTTCCGTGCCCGGTCTTGCTGCACTTACACCACTCTCAATCCATTTTCTTCTGACATTATCCACATTTGACCCATCTTCTTTGTAAAGCCTCACTATGTGAACAATTGGTTTAGAAGATTCTCTGAGCATTAATAGTAGTTTCACAATATTAGGTATAACATCCAGAGGTCCCCTAATTTCCATCACCGCCCCGGGAAGTGAAAAATCATTTTGTACGTCGATAGTAAGCAGGGTCAACTTATCATAGTCGGGCTGTATATATTTGTTCATGGTGTTCCTATTTTCGAATATCCCCGAATTTATTTCTCAGGTATCAAGATAGTACTTCAATAGTATCCCCAGCTTTAACCGAACCACTGTGAATAACCTTAGCGAAAACGCCTTCTCTGGGCATGATACATTTACCAACTTCCTTAAAAATTGCACAATCAGTATGACATTTTTTTCCTATCTGGGTTACTTCCAAAATCACATCTTCCCCCACTTTCAATTGTGTCCCTATTGGGACAGAAGTAAGTTTAATTCCCCGGGTGGTTATGTTTTCAGCAAAGTCTCCGGGCTTGAAAACATACCCGTTGACATTCATTTTCTTTATGCTTTCCGTGGCCAGCAGACTGATTTCTCTCTGGGGAGGACCGTCTGCATGAGCATCACCAATCAGCCCTATTCCTATTTGTAAGAATCCCGAATCGATAGGGATTTTATTGGTGCCTTTTTTCTTACTACTGCATACTGCAATTACTTTAGGTATCATATTTTGAATCTTTTTTCACCGCAAGAAGGCCTGAATCTGATAATATATTTCCCGAGCGAAGGTAGTCATAGCGGTTTCAAAACCGAAATTATTCAATGCGTTATATATCATGGCTAAGCCACAGGTCCTATGTATATCCTGTGCTGCTGAAGAATGAAACTTAACAATTACCTCTGCAATTTAGATCATCAACAAGGAGTATTGTGACTTTGTATAACTTAGCCGGAGATTAAAAATTTACCTTGTCGGCTCCTTTAAGCCTCAATGTTTTTCTTGTCTCTTCCGGTGTAGCCGGTTCAAGGCTCAGTTCACGCATGATTCGTATTATCTTTTCTACATGCTCAGCACTGCTTTTAGCTAAGACACCTTTGCTGATATACAGGCTATCTTCAAGACCGACTCTGACATTTCCAC
Source organism: Chloroflexota bacterium (assembly GCA_026389695.1). GTDB lineage: Bacteria > Chloroflexota > Dehalococcoidia > GIF9 > UBA5629 > JAQUQM01. Next base: position 3,531 of record JAPLHI010000216.1, on the reverse strand, counting down.
CCATAGCTAATGCCACAGCACAAATCGGCATTTGATTTCTGCCGGACCCTATCGCCGACCAGGTAAAGTTGCCAGCTCCAATAGCTTCATTGGGGAAAATGTAATCTTCACTTGCAAGCATAGCCAATTTTTCCCAGGGGTATTTCCATTCTTTAATTTTTTCAGCCCCAGGAAATACAGTAAAATTCATAGACCCGAAATTCAATGATGCCATTTCCGGTTTAAAAGTGATCAGCGGTGTTGCACGTTGTTCCGTGCTCATTCCCATTCCACCACCGGTAGATAAGCAAATTACAGCGTTAGTTTTTGCTTTAATACCTGTCAGTACTTCTCGGAAGATATCCAGGTCAGGAGTTGGCATGCCGTTTTCCGGATTTCGTACATGGATATGTAGAACTGCAGCACCCGCCTCAGCGGATCTAACGCCGTCCTCAATTATTTGTTTGGGACTTAAAGGTAAATATGGTGACATGCTGGGATAATGAACTGAGCCGGTAAGCGCTGCGGTTACAATTACTTTTTCCTGCGGCATTCCATTACCTCCCGGTTTGATTAATCCACTCAAGTTATAAATAGGAGAATATAAGCGCGTTATAACGAGAGTACCAGTATACTCAGATATTAAACCTGATTAAGGGGTATTTAATCAGTAATTATTAACTATCTGATATATTAATATTTAACAGCCCGACCAGCCAACATCTGAAGAAGTTGTATACCTTCGGTTACGATATATAGAGCATTGCAAATTCTACGGTAAATGTTAATTTATGCCACAATAAATGTCAATGAATCAAATTTTGAAGTAAATTCATTTGTGTTAAATTGACCAAAATGCTAATATAATTTACTGATGAGCCAATTGAGGTAGCTATAACAATTGGCTCATATTTTTTAGTTATTCCAGGTGTTAAACCCGAGAGAATTTCTTGAAAATTGATCTTCATATTCACACCAGTAAGTTGTCCCCTGACAGCAATTTAGATCCCGAGGAAGCAATAAAGAAAGCCCGTGACACAGGACTTGACGGTATTTGTTTTACCGAACATGATAGAGCCTGGGATTTATCAGCTTTAATGGAACTGAGTGCCTTCTACAACTTCCCTGTTTTTCGCGGGGTCGAGGTCATGGTAAAAGAAGGAGGAGAAGTCCTTGTCTTTGGATTGAATATAAATTTCACCACTGTCATCAGCATTACGGAACTCCGTAACCTTGTCACGAATACCAGCGGTTTCATGATTGCTGCTCATCCCTTCCGAGGTTTCCCCTGCAACACGATAACAGATTTCAACATTGCTTCAGATATTGTAATGAAAAGGCCGGTATTTGATCGGGTCGACGCTCTTGAAGGCTTCAACGGACGTAATTTAGAAGGGAACAATATTCTTGCCTGCCAATTAGCTGAAAAGTTGGGATTACAGATTTCAGGTGGTAGCGACGCCCACTTTTCCGACGAACTTGGAAAATGTGTCACTATATTCGAAAAACAAATACAGAATGAAGTTGAATTAATTCAAGAATTGAAAGCGGGAAGGTTCACGGGTTCACCAAACCACCGTTAAAACGTTATGATTATTGCTGGCATTACAGGTACCATTGGAACTGGAAAAAGCACCGTGGCAAAGATGTTCCAGGATCTGGGTGCCTATATTATCGACGCGGATGCATTAGCCCGTAAAGTAGAAGAACCGGGACAGAGAGCATGGCAGAAAATTGTTGATCAATTTGGCGACGGAATTTTGAATAGAGATAAGACGATAAACAGACAAAAGTTAGCCGATATTGTGTTTAGCAATCCGCAAGCGCTTCAAAAACTAAATTCCATTGTTCATCCCGAGGTATTACGAGAAGATACAAATCTCATCGAAGAAAGAAGGAAAGTGGCTCCGGATGGCTTGGTGGTTAAAGACATACCCCTTCTTCTCGAAGTCGGTCCTGAGATTGCTCGGAGACTCGTCGATAAAATCATAGTGGTCTTCGCCTCTCCTGAAATCCAGTTGAAAAGGCTCATTGCCAGAGGAGTTAGTGAAGAAGACGCACGCAATCGAATAAGAAATCAAATTCCAATAAAGGAAAAGATGAAATTCGCGGATTATGTCATTAACAACGATGGTACTCTGGAAGAAACCCGGCAACAGGTACAGGTTATCTATGATCAGCTGATGTCAAGGTAACATGTTGCTTGGATGCAGTTTTGCTGATAAATAATCGACGATGCTATAATATCACGGTTATTTTATAGTGGACTTGGTACCTGAATTCATTATCCTTCGGCTTCCATTCCTCGGTAGCTCAATGGTAGAGCGGGCGGCTGTTAACCGCTAGGTTGTAGGTTCGAATCCTACCCGAGGAGCCAATAACTTTCAGATATATTCAAGTTTCTCATATATTGAAATAATAAATGCGGGTCGTAATGCTTTTCTTATCACGACCCACATTCTTTCTAGCGATCTGATAGTAATTTGACTATTACTTGCTGTTACCTAGGGATTCTGCCACAAGTTCGGCAATATCAAATGCTTTCAGCGTTTCCTCAGCGCCTTTGGCTTTAATAGCATCAGTGAACATCTGTACGCAATACGGGCAGGCGGAGGCTACTATATCGGCACCCGTTTCCATGACTTGATCAATTCTCGTTTCACTAATACGCTTGCCTATACGTTCCTCCATCCAGAATCTACCACCACCGGCACCGCAGCAGAAACCATTGTTCTTTGACCGTTCCATCTCAACAATTGGCAGCTTGCTGATGGAACGAAGTACATGTCTCTGTGGATCATAGATATCGTTATGTCTGCCAAGGTAACATGAATCATGGTACGTTATCTTATTCTCCTTTAGAATCGACGGTTTTATCTTGCCTTCATCGATCAGTTTCGAGATAAAACTACTGTGGTGTATCACTTCAAAATTACCATCAAACTGCGGGTATTCATTTTTAAGTGTATTGAAGCAGTGCGGACATATCGTGATGATCTTTTTTGCATTATAGCTCTTAAACTGCTCGACATTTTGGGCTGCCAGTGTCTGGAAAAGATATTCATTGCCCAATCTTCTAGCAGGCTCACCACAGCACATTTCCTGAGCGCCTAATATACCAAAACTAGTCCCTGCAGTCTTTAAGATTTTGGCTGTAGCAATAGCGATCTTAGTACTTCTTTCTTCCAGAGAAGCTGCGCAGCCTGCAAAAAACACATACTCGACATTACTATCTTCAGATAACTGCTTAATGTCCAGACCTGTAGTCCAATCAGTTCTGGTAAGGGTTGTTCCTTTGCAGCTGTGCCCCCTTGCTTCTATGCATTTTAGAATAGCTTCGCCGGTTTCAGGAATCTTTGCAAGATCCAGGACAAGGTGACGCCTCATATCAATAATTTTGTCAATATGCTCTATAAAGACCGGACATACATCCTGGCACGCCCGGCAGGTGGTGCAAGACCAGATTTCATCTTCGGTAATAACTTCACCCACCATAGTTTTTACGCCGCTATCACCTGTTTCTGCGGGAGCAGAAGATTCCCCGTTGCCACC
>JAPLHI010000134.1 GCA_026389695.1 Chloroflexota bacterium | reverse complement strand
CTGGGATCGCCGGGCACGGGTTCCACGGGCGTGACCTGCCAGAAATAAGCTGTCCTGTAATTAAGACGGCCGTTAAGTTGATATGCGGTAGCGCGGACGGTTTCATCAACGATGGAATTGTTGAGTTCAGCATCCCCGGCCAGTATAAAACGGTAAGAGGTTGTCCCCTGCATGGGCGTCCAGGAGAAGACCACCGGGTAAACAGGCACCTGGCAGGCCTCCTGGCAGGGCTGCAGCGATTGTATCCCCGGGTATGAAGGAGCAATAACAGGGTAACCCGGTCTGATGCTGAAGCTGAAGCCGCGCGACCAGCGGCTGCGGATGATCTGCCCGGTGGCGGCCCTCCTCACGCGCACACGCCACCAGTAGCTGCGTCCCGCTTCGGGCAAGGCCCCGTCGGTGATGAAGTAAGCCGGGTAGAGCACATCAGCCGGACCATACATGGGATTGGTGTCGGGCTCAGCTGCTGCGATAAGCATATCGAAGAAGCTGTCCATGCCCACTTCAATTTCATAGGCGACAGCCAGGGAAAGCTGCTCCCATTTTAGATCCACCTGCGCATTCCTGCCGGTAACAGGGTCGCAGCCAGTGATGCTGTTATTTTTGGGCGCGATGAGCCAGGGAGAGCGGGTGGCAAGTGTGTCATGGAAAGCCCAGAGACAACCAATGCGCAAAGTCGGGGTATAATCGCGCGCATCTATAGCCCAAACTGTTTCATACGCCAGAACCAGGGAGTTAGGTTCCAGCCTGAAGAGCACTCCCGCGGCCAGCCCTGTGGTGAGCGAGTCCCAGGATGGGCCGGTCTTGGGGATGCCGCTGTGGGCATACAGTGTGCGGTCGACGCCGCTGGCCAGAGGGCTATATGCCGCGTATAACGTGCCCCACGTTCCGGCGGCTATCCCGTAATAGCTGACATGGGGCGGCGCCATATCATCCCAGCGGTGGCTGGTTGAGGTTGCCCAGCGGTAAAGCCCGCCGGCGTCATCGGCAAGGTAAATGAGGTGATTATCCTTAAATTCCTCATCGAAAGCCACATGCTTGTTGCCCACTCCCGGAGCGTATTCGGCAATCCTGACCCAGTCATTGCCGCCATCGAGGGAATATGCGGCGGGGTAGCTCTGCCCCAAAGCGGCGCCTACAAGGACACTGTTACCCTGGGCGGCTATGGTATGAGCAGGGGAAAGCTCCGTATCCGTAAATTTATCCCACAGCCATCCAGGAGTATCATACCGGCCGTGCCTTACCAGCCCGTTGGCCTGCAATACATAGAGCTCACTGCTGCTCCCCGCGGCAATATCCTGAACCATAGCTCCCGGCAGGCAATCCTGCCAGGTCTGGCCGCTGTTGCGCGAATTCACTACCCTGGTAGTACCCTGATTGCCGACAAAGATGCACGACCCATCATTTTTATCCGGCGCCGGTTTTAGTACGGGCGATGCACAGTCAATACAAAGGACGCGCTGCCAGGTGTCACCGGCGATATTGCTCCGGCTGCGCCAGGTACTGTCGAGACCGGTGTCATTGACCGATGATATATACAGCGTTTTGCCGTCGGCGGAGGCTGCCACCGACCTGAAGCGGTTGATTTCCGTATCGATGAGTCCAAGCTGGTTCCAGGAAACACTATTATCCAGGCTGATGGAAAAAGCCGATTCGTCCATGGGTTGGCTGTTCCACGAGGGGTCGGCGAGACTGGCCCATTTGGCCGGAATATTGCGGTCGCCCCAGCCGGTGCCGCAGAAAGCCGTCTCGCCGTCATCAGACCATGCCAGCTTAACATTAGCAAAGCCGTTGCCGGGGCCAGGGATATAGCCGCCGGTGGGAGCTTTTAAGGGCTTAATCCAGACGGGGCACAATGAGAGTGGATTGTCCGTGAACCACACGGTGGATATGGCTGTCGCAGGATCGGCACGGACGCACCCTGCCAGCAGTTTACCTGCCTTGACCGTCCCGGTATAAGCAATTGAGCTGATCCTGGGATTACTACCGAAGCCCGGCATTTTCAGCCGCGTAACAATGGTGTCGTTAAGACGGTAGACATCGTCCAGCGTCTGGGTGGGCCCCCTGGACAACCCGTTGGAGTCATAGGCTGCGAAGATTATTCGCTTCTCAACGGAACTGCCGTTGAAGTCGGCGGGAAGGGAAAAGTTGCCGGTGATGATCCAGTTCTCGCCGCTATTGACGCCGCCTGCCTGGTCAGGGGTGCATAGCTCCACCGGCCAGCCCTGACAGGTATTCCAGTAGCAGGTATTGTCTGCCAGGTCGCGGCTGCCGAGGTGAATGTAAGTGCGCTGGGTGGTGCTGGCCATGATGACCACTGTTGAATCGTCAGTATAGTTTGGGGACAGCGCCAGGGCGATGATATCTCCCGGGTTAAATCCCTGCGCCTTCCAGCCGCCGATGCCCGGATAATGCAGGATGTATACCTCGCCCTGTGCCAGGCCGTTGGCCGGAATACGGCTGCCGACGATGATATCGCGCACGTTATTGCCCTGATAAGGATATGACGGCGAGATGATGATATCCCCGATCTGCTCATTGGGTCCGTACAGCCAGGGTATAGGTCCGCTGTAAGTCCAGTTCACCCCACCGTCCTGGGAGAAGTAAACTTCACGGCGATGTACCGCAGGGGCGTCAGCGCAAACAGCCGCGATGAAGTTGGGATCATCGGGCGCTACGGCGATATCCGCCACAGGATATACAGGCGCGGGCGCAGTCTGCATGAGCCATCGCGAAGCCCTCGGGCTCCACGAAATGCCGCAATCTGTGCTTCGCCAGATGCTGGTATAGACAGCCGGGCCTGAGCTGGCATCGGGTATATCTATGGCGTAGATAGTTTTGCCATCGGACGCCACAGCGATCTCATTTATCTCGCTGCGCGGCAGGATATCATTTCTCTCCGGGAAGCTTCTGGGGGTATTGATGATATCCCACCTCAGTATGCAGGTTGAAGGTGTCTGGGCGGAGACGGTTGCCTGGGGAAAGAAAAGTAGACCGAGCGTTACAGCCGAGAACAGGCTGAGAGCACGCGCCTTTAATTTAAACCTTATCTTTCTTGATACAGAACAGGCTCTATCCACGCAGCACTACCCGGTAAAAGAGGATCACTGGACTCCACCCTGAAAATGAACTTCACCTGCCGGCCGGCAAACTTGTAGAAATCAACCTCATAATTCTCCATCTTGTCGCCAGCTTTAACTATAACAGGCTGAAAATAGGTTGTAATGTTGTCATTTACGATTCCGAAGAGGAATTTCGCGCTGACAGAAGGAGGGGCATCAACGGTAAGACCTACCCTGGCACTGAACCTCGCTTTGTGGGGGATGGTGTAGGTGCGCAATACCGGCGAGATATCCGACGGTATGCCGAATATCCCCTGGATCCAGCTGTTTTTTGCGCTCGGCGGATTCATGCGGAGTGAGTTATCAGCGCCTACGATGCCCACCCAGCCGTCTTTGTCGCTTTTAAACATAGGCCATTTAAGCTCACCGGTGCTGCACTGCCACTGCGCCGAGACGGCATAGCGGGTGAAGCTTAACCTGGACAGGGGCCCATAATTGTAGTCCAGACAATTATTTTCTTCGTTGCTTTCCGCACAGCTTTTATCGCTGTTGGCGTATAGCCTGATATTGATGGCATCCGTACCGGTCTCGGATGCTCCCGCCCCACCAGCAAGTGAAGAAAAGCGCGGTGAAAAATGGTAATTAAGGAAGGCTTCCGCCCTCTCTTCACCCGGCGCCAGGGGTGATACGTATACCTGCGCTTCCGGGTAATCGTTTTTATACAGACAGGTGTGGCAGCCGCATGATACAGCGTCTCCTATATTCTTAATACGGTAAGATATTACGTTGCCGCTGGTCCAGAAATCCGTAATGATAAGGTCTGGTTTCAATCCGGATACGTGGGAGACTTTAATGCTCAGTGTTCGCGAGCTGCTGCCGCGCCTGTTCAGCGCCCGGATGGTATAGGCGGTGTCTGAAGCAGGATTCAGGTTGATGCTGCCTTCAGGCGGTACATCACCAACGGACGGCTCGATGGTTATCCTGTTGGCGCCGGACACTTTCCAGTTGAGCGTAACCTGCTGACCCTCCGTCAGGACAGACGGCGTGGCCGTGAAGCTGCTAATTTGGGGTATTGGTATGGTGGTGTCTTTCTCAATAGTGAAGGATTTGGCGACCTGCTGATTGCCGTCGAGATAAAGCACTACTTGATACTCTCCGGTTATATAGCCAGATAGAGGCGCCGTCCAGGTGAACCCGATATAGCCGTCGCTATCACGTATAGCCGTTTCTTCCTGAATGAGCGGTTTTTCCTGCTTTGCCATATCCCCTTTGATGTAGACCCACTGTGCTTTTACAGTTGTGTTTTCTGCAGCGCCGTTTAGCTTCACCGAGCACGAGACGCAGGGGCTGTCCACATAAAATATATCCACCCGGTCTTTGGACAGGCTGTCACTTTGCAGGCTTGTGGTCGTGTAAATTTCTGAAAGCGAGGGCCCGAAAATTTGCGGTATGTTACAGGCAGCGCAAACGGGGATAACCAGTGAAGCGGCACACAGCAGCGCGAGTAAAAAGTAAGTATGACGTTTCATGGCGTAATGAGAAATAATAGGTTTTTGCGCTTTAAGCTGTCAAGGCTCAAAAGATGAGCCATACGGGTATTTACTTTCAGTTGCGCATGTGTTAATAATGGCGTATATTGAGGAAAGTCGGGAAAAAATACATGTGAGGCAGTTTGTATGCCGGGCAAAACTAAACTGATGTACATGGTGGAGTGTATGACCTGCGGGGGCAGGTTCCTGCTGAGCAAATCAGTTGCCAACCTGCCGAAGGGTTGGAGGGGGAGGCAGGATGACACAGGCAATGGATGCTCCGGTTCAGGTTTCCACGGAAAGCTGATCCAATCCGTGTACGTCGAACCCGAGATGATGCAGGAAGTCAAGCCGAACGAATAAATCCGGTTATAAATTCACTATTTTTGCCACTTCCGGAAGTACGACTTTGTTATATAAGTAATCCAGGTCCAGTGCGTGATGAGGTGCGTGCTGAAAAAGATGAGCAAGGCCACCGCCAGCCAGCGATGTAACTGAACCCAGGTCTGACGATCGAAGACAACTGTCTCCCCTGCCTCAGTGCCCTCAGGCAAAGCAAACCAGAGTATAAAACCGGAAACAACCAGTGCGAGCAATACGATGCCCTCGATGGCGTCGAGGACGTAGTGCATGGTTGCTTTTCTCATGAAAACCTCCTGTGAAAATTGCCCTGTTTTTAATGATTTTTAGTATTATGAAAATGTGCGTACTACATCACGAAATTATACCGGATTGTTTTACTCAAAGTTAAGCCGTGGAGAAGAATCCGGCATAATCCTATTGCCGCTCTTTTGCGTTTTATACAACAGTTGCGTATCTTTAAGTTATAATCTAAAAACATTGATTAAGGAATCTATGACTACCATACTCGTGATTGACGACGAGCCCAATATCCAGGAACTGGCAAGAATTTACCTGGAAAAGGAAGGGTACAGGGTGGAACCGGCGGGTAGCGGGCAGGATGCGCTGAGCAAGCTGGCGAGCCACAAACCTTCGCTGATTGTGCTGGATCTTATGCTGCCGGATATCAATGGTTTCGAAGTCTGCCGCGAAATACGTAAGTCAAGTGAAATTCCCATTATTATGCTTACGGCGCGGAAGGATGATATAGATAAAATACTGGGGCTGGAGTTGGGAGCAGATGATTACTTGACCAAGCCTTTCAATCCCAGGGAACTTGTGGCGCGCGTAAAAGCCGTGCTGCGACGTTGCGGGACGGGGTACAAGCCGGGTAAGCCCATCCAGGTGGGAAACTTGAGTATCGATATCGCTCGGCGCGAAGTGAACATCGACAACAAACCGCTAAAGCTGCGCACAAAGGAATTCAACCTGCTTGCTGCGCTGACGCAAAATTTTGGCATTGTGTTAACCAGGGAGCGTCTGTTGGAGATGATCTGGGAGACAGATTATTACGGTGAGACCAGGACGGTGGATATTCATGTTAATCACGTGCGCGATAAAATAGCAGACGCCAGCGTGGCCATAGAGACCGTCCGTAGCGTGGGATATAAATTAGTGCCAAAGTCAGAGAATGGTGAAAATACTAAGTAATATAACTATCATTTTTACGGGGGGTGGTATATGGGCCTGCGCGGCCGGCTGATTATCTCTTTTATCCTGATCATAGTTATTTGCCTGGGAATTATTGCGGCTTCTCTCTCATTTCTGGTGGGAGAAGCACTCGACAGACTAGCGACGGCGAGGCTGGCGGATATGGCGCTGCCCGTTTTTATTCAGACGCGCGCTCTGTTACGGAGTCAGGCTAACCTTGACCAGGTATGGTCCAACCTGGATGAACAGGCGGAGGCAGCCGGTATCTGTATCTTTCTGGTCGATTCAGACGGTACGGTGATACGTCAAACATCTAACGGTGAAAATGGATGCGCGCTGCCGCAGTCGATCTTTCCCAGGAAAACAGCGGCAGGAGTCAGGACGTTTCGCGGGACCTTCATCAGGCAGGACGGTAAATCTTATATCTATATTGCATTCCCCATGGCAGGCATATTGAAAATCAGAGACCCGGGGGGAATCGACTGGCTGGTGCTTTCAGCATCCCGCGCTGGAGCAGTCAGCATATTGTCTGAGATGATAAGACCCTTCCTGCTGGCCGGATTAGTCGCGCTGGTGCTGTCTATCGTTATCGCCATAATACTTGCCAGATCGGTGTATAAACCGATAGGACGTGTAAAGCAGGCCGCGGTTCAAATGGCCCAGGGAAAGTACGACCAGGAAGTACCGGTTGAAGGCCCCGGTGAGGTGAAGGAGCTTGCCTCCAGCTTCAACGATATGGCCAGGCAGGTCAAGGGCACACAGCAGACACTGAGGGATTTTGTTGCCGACGTGTCTCATGAACTGAGAACGCCGCTGACATCCATCAAGGGCTTTGCCCAGGCGATACAGGATGGCACTGCGCAGACTAAAGAAGCACAGGTCAGGGCAGCCGGCATCATTGAGGAGGAAGCTAAACGCATGATACGCCTGGTGAATAACCTGCTCGAGCTTTCCAGACTGGAATCGGGGCAGGTGGAGGTGAAAAAGGAGCAGCTTGATATCGGGGAGGTTGTGCAACAGTGTCAGGAGATTTTCGCCCTGCGCGCGGAAGAGAAAAAACTCTTTCTGGTTACCGAAATGGACGCCCTACCCTCTGTACCCGGGGATATCGACCGCCTGGAACAGGTATTTAACAACCTGCTGGATAATGCTATCAAGCATACGCCGCAGGGGGGTAGTATAACCATACGGGGTTGCCAGGTAAGCAAAGAATTGATCGAGATATCGGTAATCGATACAGGGCCCGGCATTTCCAGGGAACAGATGAGCCATCTATTTGAAAGATTTTATCGCGCCGAAGGAGCTGCGGAGCGCACCGGAACAGGGCTGGGGCTGACTATTGCGCGCCAGATCATTCTGGCACATGGTGGGGATATCAGGGTCAGCAGTCAGACGGGTAAGGGTGCGGAATTCACAGTCAAACTGCCAGTGATGAAAGCGCAGAAGGAAGACGGGAATCTCCATGCCGGAAAGGGGAAATCTTAGGTGGGCTGATTAAAAATTTTGAAGCTGGGGCAGATATCTTTCAGTATACATGCAAGGCACAATGGGCGCTGTGCTTTACAGACATTTCTGCCGTGTTCGATGAGCAGGACGTGGCAGCGGTAAATATTCTGAGGTGGCACCAACCGTTCAAGTTCCAAGTGAGCAGCATCTACCGTGGTTTTGCGGTCAATGATGCCCAGCCTCTGTGTTACGCGATATACATGGGTATCGACGGGGAAGGCGGGCATGCCCAGTGAAAACAAGAGCACGCAGCTCGCCGTTTTCATACCCACGCCCGGAAGCCGTACAAGCCACTCCCTGGCAGCATAGATATCCATTTTCTTGAGGAAGAGCAGGTTGAAATTGCCGGTTTCTTGTTTAAGTTCAAGCAGCGCGCTTTTTATGTATTTTGCCTTGGCAGAGGCCAGTCCGCCAGCTCGTATGGCAGCAGCGATCTGCGTGGTATCCGCAGCGGCAACTTTCTCCCAAACGCCGAAGGTATCGACAAGTGATTTGAAGGCGCGGTGTGAGTTTGTGTCCGAAGTGTTCTGCGAGAGAATGGTGAGCACAAGTTCGCCAACCGGTTCCAGACGCTTTTGCCAGATGCGGTCGCCGTAGGACTGCACAAGCAGGTTCAATATCAGGTCTATGCCTGTTTTTTTCATGCTATTAAGAATGAGTCATTGCAAGCGTTATTGATATGTCATTGCGAGGAGCGGAGCGACGAAGCAATCTCTCAACCAGATTCATCTCGGAAGATTGCTTCGCCCCGATGCAATCGGGGCTCGCAATGACATGCAGAACTAGGTGCATAACCTCTTTACGACACCCTTATAAATCTCAGTCCCTGTCAGCATACTTTCCACGGAAATTTTCTCGTCATTACCGTGGATCGATTTTAAATCATCCAAAGGGATAATAGCCGGGCAGAAACCATAGGCTGTCATACCTTTCTCCCTGAAGAAGCGGGAATCGCTAGTACCCAGCATGAGGTAGGGGGCTGTGATGGCATCAGGGTAATGCTCTTGAAGCACTTCTTCAATAAGTCGATAACTTTCAGTATCTATCTCCGACGTATTACCTGCATATTGTGAGATCGGTTCGATCACGATTTGATCATCCGCAAGCTGCTTTCTAACAAATGTCATAAACTCTTCCATGCTCTGACCGGGCAGCAGCCTCATATCAACCTCGGCCTCCGCGAAGGACGGTATCACGTTTACCTTAGCGCCGGATTTCAGCACGTTCAGGCTGATGGTATTTCTGACCATGGCATTGATTTGAGGCATGGCAAGGAGACCGTTTTCCTGGATGATTTTGATCAGGGTTTCAGGTTTGCCATCGGCCTCGTAGGGTTTAAGAAAATCCCAGTCGGCAGCCAGCCTTTTAAAATATTCAGCTACAATTGGAGTGATCGTCAGGGGTAGTTCGTAGTTGAGCAACCTGTTTACAGCCTGCGATATTTTTTCCAGAGGGTTCTCTCCATGGGGTGTTGAACCGTGGCCTGGAATACCTTTTCTTTTCAATCTTAGCCAGCAGGGTCCTTTTTCCCCGGGCGATATCATGGCAATAAGCTTGTTCTGCGAAAGGCCGCTGATAATATAACTGCCTTCGTTTAGCACGAGGTCGGCCTTGAATTCATCCGGGTGGTCTCTAATGAGATGCCCCACACCACAGTCACCGCCCGACTCTTCATCGGCAGTTGCCAAGAAGATGAGATCACGGTTTAACTTCAATCCGGTTCTTTTTATTTCCAGGAAGGCCAGGAGTTGCATGATGCCCAAGTTCTTGGTATCTAAAGCGCCCCGCCCGCAGATATGGCTATCAATAATATCGCCGCCAAAAGGTTCAAAGCTCCAATCCTTTACGTTGGCTGCAATAACGTCCATATGATGCAGCAGGATAACCGGTCCCTTTCGGTCTGAACCTTGAATCTCGGCACGTATCGAAACCCTTCCGGGCTTTGGTTCATAGGTCTTATACTCTATGCCTGCTTCTTTGAAAATTCGCTTGAAAAAATCAGCGGCAAGGTATTCACTACCGGGAGGGTTGGTAGTATCCAGCCTGATGTACCCGCAGAGCAGTTCGACTGCTTCATCATTCATGTATTTTCCCTTCTCTATGATGCGCCTCAAATTATACTCTATTTGACATCGAGTCTTTTATTCTTGAAAAACATATCATCATCCTGCGCCGTTATCCGCGTTTTATATTTGGTGTTATAATTAAATGGCAATTCACCTGGAGGTTATCGCTATGAAGCAATTTGCCGGCAAAGATGAGATTAAGGTATTTTGCGGTAATGCACACCCGGCTCTGGCCAAAGCTGTATGCGATTATCTGGAAATACCTCTGGGCAAAATGGAGGTCTTTGAGTTCAGCAACGAGAACATCTTTGTACGCATATTAGAGAATGTGCGGGAAAGGGATGTCTTTCTGATCCAACCCATCTGTTCACCGGTAAACAAAAATTTATTTGAGCTTCTGATTATGCTGGATGCTTTCAAACGGGCCTCTGCCGAGAGGATTACGGCGGTAGTGCCCTATTACGGTTATGCGCGTACCGATAAAAAAGACCAACCGCGCGTGCCAATTACAGCCCGTCTTATCGCTGATCTGCTTACTACAGCCGGCGCCAGCCGTATCCTCACCGTTGATCTACACGCGGCACAGATACAGGGATTTTTTAATATCCCCGTAGATGAATTAACTGCATTATTTATTCTTAGCGACTATTGGAAGACCAAGAAGTTGAAGGATGTTGTAGTAGTCGCCACCGATATTGGCATCAGCAAGAGGGCCCGCGACCTGGCAGAAAAGCTGAATGCCCCGCTTGCCATTATTGAGAAACGGCGCATCGGCAATCAGGATACTACCGAGACGCTTAACATCATAGGAGACGTTGCTGGAAAACGAGCTATAACCGTCGACGATGAGATAGATACCGCGGGTTCGCTGGTCAGCGCGGTGAACGCGTTGCTGAATGAGGGCGCGAAAGAAGTTTATGCCTGCTGCACGCACCCGGTTTTCTCCGGTCCGGCCATTGAGCGAATAGCGAAATCCGCAGTTAAAGAAGTAGTCGTAAGTGATACGATACCGGTCAACGGCCCCAAGAAGATAGGAAAGATCACAGTATTGCCCATTGCCCCGCTCCTCGGGGAGGCCATACACCGCATCCATACAGGGATGTCCATTGGTTCTATGTTTGCCGATTAGTATAGATTATGCTCAAATGGATAGAAAAACTCGTTGATTCCAACGAGAAAGAAATAAAGCGCCTCAAGCCTATCGTGGAAACCATCAACTCGCTGGAGCCTGATTTCCAGAAACTCAGCGACAGCGCTCTGCAGGCAAAGACAGGTGAATTCAAGGAACGCCTGGCGAAGGGAGAAACTCTTGACGACCTTCTCACTGAAGCCTTTGCCGCAGTCAGGGAAGCCTCATGCCGCACCATCCACCTGCGCCATTTCGACGCGCAATTAATGGGAGGTATAGTACTGCACCAGGGAAAAATCGCCGAGATGAAAACCGGTGAAGGTAAAACGCTGGTTGCCACGCTTCCGCTTTACTTAAATGCCCTTGAAGGGAAGGGATGCCACCTGGTTACGGTGAATGATTACCTGGCCAGGCGTGACGCATACTGGATGGCTGCTGTATATCACGCACTTGGTATGAGTGTATCCAGCATTTACCCACCTCAGAGTGCCTCTGAGCATTTACCGGCCCGGCTCTATGATCGTAAATATAACGATGAAAAAGATAAGCGTTGGCCTCATTTCAAACCTATAGAACGCCGCGAAGCATATCTTGCCGATATCACCTATGGCACCAACAACGAGTTCGGGTTTGATTACTTGAGGGATAACATGGTAATTGACCTGTCCCAACAGGTACAGAAACCGCTGCATTATGCCATCGTTGACGAAGTAGACAATATTCTTATCGATGAAGCCCGCACGCCGCTGATTATCAGCGGCCAGGCTGAAGAGGCTACCCAGAAGTATTATACGTTTGCCCGTCTGACCTCTCAGCTTATTCCCGATGATTATAAGATTGAGGAGCGGGAAAAGCAGGTTTATCTGACCGATTCCGGCATAAATAAAATGGAGGCCATGCTGCGCCGGGACGGGCAATTGAAAGCGCCAAGCCTGTATGACCCGTCCAATTACGGCCTGAGCCCGTATATGGATAACGCGCTCAAGGCGCACGTCCTCTTCAAGCGGGATCGCGACTATGTGGTTAAAAACGGCGAGGTTATTATCGTAGATGAATTCACCGGAAGGCTGATGTTCGGCCGGCGTTACTCAGAGGGTCTGCACCAGGCTATCGAAGCCAAAGAAAAAGTTAAGATACAGAGGGAAAGTATTACACTGGCCACAATTACATTTCAGAACCTGTTCAGATTGTATGACAAGCTGGCAGGCATGACGGGCACCGCTGCCACCGAGGCTGAGGAGCTGTATAAAATCTATAAACTGGACGTTGTTGTGATCCCTACTAATAAGCCCATGATCAGGCTTGATCACAGCGATCTCATCTATAAAGATGAAGATGCCAAGTTTAAAGCCATTGCCAATGAGGTTGAGAAGCTCAATAAAGAAGGGAAACCGGTTCTCATAGGCACAGTATCCATAGAAAAATCCGAGTTACTGAGTGACCTGTTAACTCGGCGCGGCGTCCGGCACCAGGTGCTCAACGCCAAATATCATGAGAAAGAAGCTGAGATTATTAAACAGGCGGGAAGCGCGGACGCAGCTACCGTAGCGACCAATATGGCAGGACGCGGTGTTGACATCATCCTGGGTGGCATACCGCCGGAGCGCGAGGACTTTACTGATGATCCGGGATCTCTCCTTACTATATCCGCAGCAACCCCGGCAGGGGAGGAAACAGCCAGAAACATGCCGATGGCAATTACCGCTGCAACAACAAAAGAATACGAGAGGAAAGTGGCCGAGTGGCAAGCCGCGCATGACAGGATAGTAGCTTCCGGGGGCCTGCACGTTATCGGTACCGAGCGCCATGAAGCGAGGCGTATAGACAATCAACTACGTGGACGCTCCGGTAGGCAGGGTGACCCCGGCAGTTCACAATTTTTCGTTTCCCTTGAGGATGATGTAGTCCGTCGTTTTGGCGGCGACCGTGTAAAGGGAATCATGGAATGGGCCGGGATGGACGAGAATACCGCCATAGAGCATCCAATGATTAGCAGGGCTATCGAGAACTCGCAGATTAAAGTTGAAGCATTTCACTTTGATATACGCAAACACCTTGTGGATTATGACAACGTGGTTAATAAACACCGTGAAGTCATTTACGGGGAACGTAATAAAATACTCCACGGCGCTGACCTTAAGACGAACATACTGGATATGGTCGAAGAACAGATTGAGAATCTTACTACAGCGCATTATAACCGGGGATATGAGGAGCCTGATATAGAGGGTCTGATGCAGGAGCTTGCTGCTATCTTTCAGTTACCTGAGGAGATTAACATAGAAAGCCTGCGCAATTTGAAGTCGAAACAGGCGTGTGAAATGCTGATTGAATACGCGCACAATCTATATAATAAACGGGAGGAGGAAACAGGGGCGGATGACATGCGGCTGCTGGAGCGAATAGTGATGTTGCGTGTCATAGACGACCATTGGAAGGAACACCTGACCGCTATGGATCATCTAAGGCAGAGTGCCAGCCTGCAGTCTGTGCGGCAAATCGATCCCCTGGTGGTTTATAAAAGCGAAGGCGGCGCCTATTTTGAAAGCCTCTTGGCTGGAATAAAGCATGATATCGTCCACACAATCTATAAAGTTAACATCGAAAGACGTGAGGCGCAGCAGTCACAACGAGCGCCGGTCCCTGCAGGCCAGAAAGTCGGCCGCAATGATCCCTGCCCCTGTGGCTCCGGCAAGAAATACAAGCACTGCCACGGGAAATGAAAAACGCTGACATAGCCACGGTCTTTGAGAATATAGCCGATTTACTCGAGCTCAAAGGCGAAAACAAGTTTAAGATCCGCGCCTATTCACGTGCCGCTCAGATCATCAGCCATTTACCAGAAGAGATGGAACTGATGCATGAGGAGGGCAAGGACTTTCAGGACATACCCGGCATCGGCGATGCCATCGCCAAGAAATCCATGGAGTTAATCACTACAGGCAGGCTAAAATATTACGAAGACCTGAAATCCCAGTTCCCGGATGGCATTATCAACCTGATGGATCTGCCGGGAATTGGCCCGAAGACCGCCTACCGGCTGGCAACAGAGCTTGAAGTAACTTCCATAGATCAGCTTGAGCAAGCCATCAGGGATGGCCGGGTGATGTCGCTGGAGCGTATGGGTGAGAAGACCGCCGCTAATATTCTGCACTCGATAGAAGCCTTCCGACGTAAGGACAGACGCATACCGCTGGGTGAAGCTCTGCCGGTAGTAGAAGAAGTTTTGAAGGCTTTAAGAAATACTCCGGGAGCAGGGAACCTTACGCCTGCGGGAAGCCTGAGACGCTTTAAGGAGACGGTCGGTGATATCGACCTCATGGGCACCGCCGATGACCCGGAAGCCGTAGTGAAAGTATTTACCAAACTTCCGCAGGTAAGAGAAGTGCTCGGCTACGGTTCCACTAAAGCCAGTGTTATCCTGCCCAGGGGGCTGCAGGCGGACTTGAGGATAGTGGAGCACAATAGCTTCGGATCGTTATTACAGCATTTCACAGGCAGCAAGGAGCATAATGTGGCGCTGCGCACGAAGATGCAGAAAAAAGGGCTCAGCCTGAGTGAATACGGAATAACCGATATTGCCAGCGGTATAACGGAGAAATTCGGCGATGAGGAATCCTTCTATAACCGGCTAGGTCTCCAATATATTCCACCTGAAATACGGGAAGATATGGGTGAGATCGAACTGGCGGAGCAAAATGCAATTCCAGCTTTGATAGAAATCAGTGATATTAAAGGTGATTTCCATGCGCATACAATAGGCAGTGACGGCATGGATACGATTGAAGACATGGCCAGGGCAGCAAAAATACTGGGCTATGAGTATCTTGCCATCACCGACCATTCGAGCGGACGTAACATACCGGCGGATAAAAAGATGGATCGGATCAGGGAACAGACGGATGAGATAAAGAGGCTAAACCAATCTTCATTGGGGATACATTTGCTCAATGGAGTTGAGGTTGATATCCGGGCGGACGGCAGCCTTGATTTGCCTGATGAAGTGCTTGCGCAGTTGGACGTGGTGATTGCTGCCGTGCATTCGTCATTTCTGCAGGAAAGAGGGCAAATGACACAACGTATCGCAGGCGCTATCGAGAATCCCAATGTAGATATAATCGCTCATCCCACCTGCCGCAAAATCGGGGAGCGGGAGCCTGTGGATGTGGACATGGAAGCCGTATTTCAGGCGGCAGCGAAATTCGGCAAAGCGCTTGAGATTAATGCTATGCCTGACCGCCTGGCTTTAAAGGACTTATATGCCTACCGGGCTAGGGAATTGGGTGTGATGCTTGTGATAGGTACAGATTCTCATACGGTGGCGCACTTCGATCTTATGCGTTTTGGTATTGGTGTTGCCCGCCGTGCCTGGTGCCGGCCGCAAAATGTCTTGAATACCCGTTCCCTGAAAGATGCCCTCGATTTTCTGCACAGGAGTTAATACCGGATGATCGCTACCACGCAATACGAAAATGTACTGCAGATTAAAATGAGCCGTTATCCTGATTTCCCAACCGCAGGCTGGGTATGCGCCCATCTGGTTGAAGGGTTGCTTATAGATACCGGGCCAGCATATACGGCTGGAGAGCTTACCGAGTTTTTAAAAGATAAAGATGTAAAGATTGCCGTTAATACGCATTTCCATGAAGATCACATATCGGCCAATAAGTTCCTTCAGGATGCTTACAACACGGAAATATTTGCTCATCCACTTGCCGTAGATAAAATCAACAAGCCCGCAAAACTTTATCCTTATCAGGAGGAGGTTTGGGGTTATCCGGTGCCCAGTCAGGTCAAACCGGTGGGTGACTGCATTGTGACAAAGGACTACCGCTTCGATGTAATAAGTACTCCCGGGCACGACCTGGATCATATCTGCCTTTTCGAGAAAAAGATGGGCTGGCTGTTTACGGGTGACCTGTATGTGACCACAAGGCCGGTGGTCTGCCGCCCCAATGACGATATGTGGAGAACGCTGGATGACCTTAAGAAACTCAGGGCGCTTAATCCGCGTATCATTTTTCCTGCTCCAACTCATGTGGTGAAAGAACCAAATGAGAAACTGGATAAATTGATCGCATACCTTCTGGAATTAGGAAACAAAATCGATGAGCTTTACAATAGAGGCATGAACACAGCACAGATTAGGCAGGAGGTCTTTGGTGAGGAGAGCTTTATAGCCAATGCGACACAGCAACAGTTCTCATCGTTGAATATGGTGAAATCATTCCTGCGAAAATATGAGAAACGCAATGGCTGATATCAGCGAATCCGGCGAAAAAGCGGCTGCTCTGGCGGGCGACGCCCATGCCATACAGTATCTGAAGGATGCCATAAGAAACGGCCACCACTGGTACCTGGCCTTACTGGGCGCTATCCGGTTATGGAAGAGCCCGGAGGAGACCTATAATGGGGAACTCTATAGATATTTAATTGGCGGGCAGGCTTTTGACTGGCTGCGATTGGCGGAAAGGTTGTGCGAGGAAATAAAAGAACATGTATCTGAGAACGAGATAGTTGCCCTTTTATTCTTCGATCGCCCCCCGGTCAAGCTGACGGAGGCAGAATTCAAGGAAATACTGGGGCCGTCCAAGTATCGCGCCTATCTTAACTACCTTTACGGCGTGCTTATCGAGCAGGCATTGATATTAGCCAATATCTATGAGGTACGTAAAAAAAGCCTTGTTCCATTGAAGCCGGACGATGAAATGGAGAGAGCCTACTGTCGTATATATAGATCGGGACAGGAAGAACTTCTGGAAACTTTCCGCAAAGAAATGAAATACCCGCGTCTCAAGTCTATAACTTTCAGTGAGATGAAAGAATTCACCTACTGGCTCTTTAAATACCGCGTCAGGAAAAGCGAGAAACCTAAGATCGCCAGCGATACCAAAAAGGCGTTAACCCTGATGTACCGTAAAATGTCCAACCGTGCTGTTTAACCAAGCTGCTCAAGTTCACTGCTGAGCCGGGCTAATTTGTTTTCGTATTCCTGCAGCCTGCTCTTTTCCTTTTGCACCACGGCAACCGGGGCTTTGGTTGTGAATGCAGCGTCATCCAGCCGTTGAGTTAGCCGGGCTATCTCACGCTGCATGATCTCTATTTCCCTGGCAAGCCGCGCTTTTTCAGCCTCAATATCCACCATACCGGATAGCGGGATCACCACTTCGCCGCTTTTCACCACAGCTACCACAGCAGCCGTATTTAGGGCCGGCCGTTTGTTCCTGGGCAGCACGGTGAGTGTCGTTTTAGCAAGTCTCTCTATGATAGCTGTCTTCGCGGTTATTTCCCGTAGCATGCTGTCGGTATAAATTGGACTTGCTCCGACTCGGGGTCGAACAGCTTTTCGCTTGCCACCGGATATGTGGCAATTATCAGGGCCGGGCTGCTTATCGTCCCTTCCGGCAGGCGTTCTCTGAGATTTTGCCAGAGCTCCTCGGTGATAAAGGGCATGAATGGGTGTAACAGCCGCAGGGACGTTTCCAGTATATATGCCAGCACCGGCATAGGCGAATCGGCCTTACCGAGCCTCAGCTTGGAGATTTCTATATACCAGTCGCAGAATTCACCCCAGAGGAAATCGTGTATTTCCCTTTCGGCTTCGCCGAATTGGTAATCATTCATCAGGTTATCGACTTCTTTGATTAAACGGCTCAGCCGGGAGATGATCCAGCGGTCTTCTACCTCTTTCATCTTTTTCGTGCCGGGTCCGGCGAACTCCTGTTTGGTGATGGGTTCAGATTCCAGCGACTTCAGGACGAAGCGCCCGGCGTTCCATATCTTGTTGGCGAAATTCCTGCCCGCCTCAAACCGATGCTCACCGACATTCATATCGTTGCCCGGTGCGTTGCCGGTTGTAAGAGCAAAACGCAGCGCATCACAGCCGTATTGGTCGATGGAACTCAATGGGTTGACTACGTTGCCTTTCATTTTACTCATTTTTTCGCCCTTCTCGTCGCGTACAAGGCCGTGCAGGTAAACCACCTTGAAAGGTACATCGTCCATATCCTCAAGGCCCATCATAATC
>JAPLHI010000101.1 GCA_026389695.1 Chloroflexota bacterium | reverse complement strand
CAGCATAATCGGTAAGTTCGGCCATGCGTTTATGCATTTGTGGCACACGTATGCGTGCATGAGTAGGAAGCATAACGTATTTTTCAACATCGTGATGGAACCGCTTTGTTCTGCCATACCGGGCCCTCTCCTCATCGAGTTCAACAACAGATTTTGAGTGAGCCACGCGGGTAGTGATCCTGAAAAGCACCGGGGTATCATATTTTTCACTCAGGTCAAAAGCTGCCTCAATGAAATCATACGCTTCCTGGCTATCGGCAGGTTCGATCATGGGAACCCTGGCCAGCTTGGCAAAATGCCGGTTATCCTGTTCGCCCTGTGAGCTATGTATCCCCGGGTCATCAGCCGAAATAACTACTAATCCACCATGTACTCCAGTTGTTGCCGCAGCTAAAAAAGGATCAGCAGCTACATTTAATCCCACATGTTTCATCGAGACTAAAGTGCGGACACCGGCATATGAGGCTCCCAGTCCGACTTCCATGGCCACCTTCTCATTAGTCGACCATTCCGCATAAATATCTTTAAACTGCGCTAAATTTTCCAGTATTTCAGTACTGGGAGTACCCGGGTATGCAGTGGCAACGGAAATACCGGAATGGTACGCCCCAAGGGCGATGGCTTCGTTTCCCGATAACAGCCTCTTTGCATTACTCATAAGAATATAATTTCCTCTCGCCTTTCAAACGCGAAGAATAATTATAATAATGAATCATTGATAAATTCAAATAAGAGTGTTCCCGTTTATTTAGATTGTATACTATCAGAATACCTGGGGTTTCTTTTTAAGTTGTTCAATCAATTTTTCAAGTGGTATAGCTGCCAGTGTTAAACTTTGCAAACCGCCCGCCGACAGATGGATTGCCAGTTCTGCAGCCTTTTCATTGCTGGAGGCTTCGACAATGTTGACAAAATCATACTGGCCGAGCAGGGCATACTGTGCCAATATCTTTATTCCCATGTATTCTACTTCTTTATTCAACTCCTTAAGTCTCTCAGGATATTCTTCCAGTGATTTTCTTCCTTCCCCTGTTAATGTCGAGAGCACTAAATAAATTGCCATAGCCACCTCCTAAAACAATACGGTTAATAATACTTCCTGATGCAAACATTATCTACGTCTTATAGCAGGAAAACAAGAGATTTTTGTATTTTATGATCATAGCTTATCAGTAAGGCTTATAATTATTCTTGACACTATCGCATTTAAATATACTAATATATTATACTGTTTAAGGCCCATGCAAATTTGATAAAGCTACATATTAGCTGTTACGCTGAGTGAATAATCCGAAGGTCATTAAATGATAACAATTCCAGAAATGCTGGCTCGTAATGCGAGGATGTTTCCCTCTGATCCCGCGCTTATTGAGTTAAGACCCGGTAATAATTATAGGCGAGAAATAACCTGGAAAGAATTCGACGATGAGTCTAACAGGGTTGCAAATGCTCTTTTAGATATGGGGATTAAGAGAGGCGATAAGATCATCCATTGGATGATGAACTCTATCGATTGGTTAATAGCTTATTTCGGCATCCTGCGTGCAGGGGCATGGGTCGTCCCGCTGAATTTTAGATTTACCAGCGAAGATTTAAAGTATTGTGCAGATATATCGGAGGCAAAGCTAATTATTATTGGCGAGGAATTTATTGAAAGGGTTGATTCTATTAAGAACCGGTTACCCTATATAAGTAAATATCTTGCTACAACCAATAATGCGCCTGGCTATATGAACAAATTGGAAGATTTGATTAGCCGCTACCCCAGTGTGCAACCAGATATCGAGTTAAAGGATGAGGATAGTTGCAGTCTTTACTTTACATCCGGCACTACTGGTATACCCAAACCGATTTTGCTAACTCACAACAATTTGAGGTGTGCAGCGATTACAGAATACGCACACCATCATCAGACGAAAGAAGATAACTTTATTCTCATACCTCCTTTATATCACACAGGCTCTAAAATGCATTGGTTCGGCAGTCTTATTGTAGGTAGCCGGGCAACTTTGTTGAGTGAAGTAAGCC
Organism: Chloroflexota bacterium; assembly: GCA_026389695.1. GTDB lineage: Bacteria > Chloroflexota > Dehalococcoidia > GIF9 > UBA5629 > JAQUQM01. The sequence goes on along the minus strand of JAPLHI010000101.1, from coordinate 3,427 downwards.
CTGTAAGTATTTTTCGCGCTGTGCATAATGAGCGAGGCACCATTGTATGGTTACTTGTTCCCTGGGCGCACGATATATTGATGGCCTTAGAAAACAACGAGCTAAGGCAGGGCGACTATGATCTAAGGTGCTGGCGACTGATGCATATCGGTGCGCAACCTGTTCCGCCTGCTCTGGTAAAGCGCTGGAAGCAATATTTCCCATATATGCAATACGATACAAATTATGGACTTAGCGAATCCACAGGTCCAGGTTGTGTTCACCTCGGTATAGAAAATGAGCGGAAGGTCGGAGCAATTGGTATTCCCGGTTTTAACTGGGAGACAAAAATAGTTGATGAAAAAGGCCAAACGATTCCAAACGGCCAGATTGGAGAATTGCTGGTTAAGGGCGATGGGGTAATGCAAGAATATTATAAAAACTCCGAAAAGACCGCCGAGACAATTAAGCACGGCTGGTTATATACGGGTGATATGGCCACCGTGGATGAAGAGGGATTTATTTACCTTGTGGATAGGAAAAAGGATGTGATAATAACCGGTGGAGAAAATATTTACCCCGTAGAAGTTGAGGATGCTTTACATAATTATAACAAAGTCTATGATGTTGCTGTTATCGGTATTCCTGATGAAAGACTTGGTGAAATAGCCTTAGCTATTATCGACCCCAAACCAGGGCTCCAGATTAAAGAAGAAGAGGTATTTGAATTTTGCAGGCAAAATTTAGCCCGGCATAAAGTACCCAGAAAAGTGTACTCCGAGGAGGAAAGCTGTTGTTAAAAAGCCATAATTGCGGAGAACTACGGGCAGAACACGTAGGACAGCACGTTACATTAGCCGGATGGGTTCACCGTCGAAGGGACCATGGCGGCCTGATATTCATTGATTTAAGGGATCGAGCAGGCATAACACAAGTTGTGTTTAATCCCGAAATATCCCCGGATACTCACACGAATGCCACTAACCTTAGAAATGAGTATGTAATCCAGGTCTCCGGTGAAGTTTCTAAGAGGCCTGCCAAGACTGAGAACTCCAAGTTACCCACAGGCGAAATCGAAGTCCTGGCCAAAAGCATCACAATTTATAACGCTTCTAAGACTCCACCGTTTTATATAAATGAAGAAGTCGAAGTTGATGAATCGCTGCTTCTAAAATATCGTTATCTTCATCTCAGGCGTCAAAGTATGCGTGATAATATGCTCCTCAGACATAGAGTAATTAAATACATACGTGATTTCCTTGATGCACATGGATTTGTGGAGATAGAAACCCCGATTTTAATTAAAAGCACCCCTGAAGGAGCACGTGATTATGTCGTTCCAAGCCGTGTACATGAAGGGAAATTCTACGCACTACCTCAATCGCCGCAACAACTGAAGCAGCTGCTCATGATATCCGGTTTTGAAAAGTATTATCAGATTGCCAGGTGTTTCCGTGATGAGGATCTGCGTGCCGATCGACAGCCGGAATTTACCCAACTTGATCTGGAAATGAGCTTTGTTACGGAAGAAGACATCCTGGCGTTGCTGGAAGAGCTGTTTACTTCACTTGTAGAAGTAGTTACACCGGACATCCGCTTGATTAAACCGTTTCCCTGGCTGTCATATGCTGATGTGGTCAGTAGGTACGGCACTGACAAACCTGATATCCGGTACGGGTTGGAATTGAAAGACATCTCTGCAATAGTGGCTGAGAGTGAATTTATCGTCTTTAAAACTGCAATTCAAAATAATGGGGTAGTGAAGGGAATCTGTCTTCCGGGTTGTGCGAATTTTACACATAAGCAGATTGAAGAACTAACTGAAATCGCCAAAGGCATAGGGGCGAAAGGCCTGATTTCAATGGCCTGGCTCCCCGGCAATGCAGAAAAAGATCTGACAATGCAGATAAAGTCCGTAGCTACAAAATACTTAAATAATGAGAATATAAAGGAAATTATCGATATATTTGAAGCGAAATCCGGTGACTTGATTATAATAGCTGCTGGAAGCCCGAGTCTGGCAAATAAGGTACTGGATGAACTGAGACGTGAGATGGCAAAACGACTGAACCTGTGCGATCCAAAATTAATGGCGTTTCTATTCATAACTGATTTTCCATTGTTTGAGTGGAGCGATGAGAGAAAATTATGGGATTCCATGCATCATCCTTTCACTGCTCCTTTTGAAGAAGATATCCAGCTTCTTGATTCAAATCCGGGTAAAGTACGTGCCAGACATTATGATATTGTGTGCAATGGCTATGAATTATCCAGCGGAAGTATAAGAATACATAACAGGGCGTTGCAGGAGAAAATATTTAGCATATTGGGATATGAAAAACAGGAAATTGAAGATAAATTCGGTGGCTTTCTTGAAGCGCTGGAATATGGAGCACCCCCGCATGGTGGCATAGCTCCGGGGATTGACCGTTTAATCATGTTGCTCACCAATGGCAAATCCATTAGAGACGTAATTGCATTTCCTAAAAACCAGGCAGCAATTGATGTTATGACTGACGCTCCTTCCTCTATTTCAGATCAACAACTAAATGAACTGCATTTAAGATTAATAAGAACTGAAAAACGAGATTAGTCTTTTTGAAGACAACATTTTGAATGATATAATAATTCAAGGTGGCTAAGAAATATGAAAATATCCTCCGAGCAAATTGAAAATAGCCAGGTAGCGCTGAATGTTGAAATGGAGGGCGCTGAAACTGATAAATACATGGAACAAGCTCTGGAGCATCTTTCCAAGAGAGTGACTCTACCAGGTTTCCGTAAAGGCAAGGCTCCGCGGTCCCTTGTAGAACAACATATGGGCAAGCAGGCAATTTTTCAGGAAGCATTGGAACATTTGATTCCCGAAGCTTATGAAGAAGCTCTGAAAAACGAATCTATCAGGGCAATTGCTGATCCAAAGATTGAATTACTTAAAATTGACCCTGTTGTATTCAAAGCTATCATACCTGTGCAACCAATCGTCACTCTAGGAAACTATAAAGACATTCGGCTGCGACCTGAGAAAAGAGAGATTACTGAGAAAGAAGTTGATGAAGTAATCGAGCAGCTTCGCACGCAGATGGGCACGTTAGAGCCGGTGGAACGAAATGTTCAGTTTGACGATATCGTCTCTATTGATATTGATGGTAAAAAAGATGAAGAGAAGTTAATCAATAGAAAAGACGTATTACACGAAGTTCGTAAAGAGTCTAAATACCCGGTACCGGGATTTTCCGAGAAATTGATTGATTTGGGAAAAGGCGATGAGACAGAGTTTTCGATATCATTTCCAGCTGAATACGAGATAAAAGAGCTATCAGAAAAACTGGTTCATTTTAAAGTCAAGATCAATGAAATAAAAGAGAAGATCTTGCCGGAAATCACAGATGAGTTTGCCAAGAACGCGGGTGGTGAGAGCCTCACGGATTTAAAAGAGAAAATCAAA